>CAZPUU010000019.1:17138-18433 GCA_964589835.1 uncultured Gammaproteobacteria bacterium | reverse complement strand
GAGATGCCCCACCTCCGAAAAACTGCTCGAAAATATCAAACGGGTCAGAAAATCCTCCAAAATCAAACCCCCCCTGTCCGCCACCGGTAGAATAAGTGTAAGTAAATGGACCTTGTTGTCCTCCAAACCCTCCAAAGGGACCGCCTCCTCTTCCTCCGTTTTCAAAAGCTGCTGCTCCGAACTGATCGTACTGTTGCCTTTTTTGTTCATTTCCCAATACCTCATATGCCTGATTTATTTCCTTGAATTTATCTTCTGCTTCTTTTGACTTATTTTTATCAGGATGATACTGGACCGCAAGTTTTCTATACGCTTTTTTTATTTCGTCAGCTGTTGCCGTTTTTGAAACGCCAAGAACCGAATAATAATCTGAAGACATAGGTACTATTTTAGCAAAAAAGACTAAGGATTGCTAGAACTGAGGCTGATTTGGTTTATTTTTTTTCTTTAAAAACAAAAATGTACACACCGCAGCGCCAATAATCAATACAAACACGATAACTATTAAAAAGGTATTTGCGTTGCCCACCGGTTTTTCAGATGGCGCTTGGCTTACTTTAAGTACAGGTTCAACCGGCGTGGCATTCGGGGGAGGAGTTATACCCTCCAAAAATGGGACCTCGAAAAATTCTCCCCCGGCTCCTTCGTGAGTAAACTCTTTTCCATCATGCAGTTTTAGTAGTGTAAATTTTTTTGTAAATTGATTTGGCTCGCCAAAAATATCCAGCTTTTTTCCCTGGTCAGGGATAGGATTATAAAGCAGTACATATTTTGAAATAGTAACATTTTCATCAACAGCATTGAATTTAAGATTCCTTTTCTCGATAACGTCTCTTTGTGAACCTGTAAAAATCCCAACAAATGTCGGCTTTTCAACGCTTTCTCCATCTAAATACACGAGCGTGCGGTCGGTATTCTGGAAGAGAAATAGTAAATCCTCATGAGTAACGTAAGATACAACTCCAAGAATTTTTTTGGTCTGTGCGCTAACACTCCCCGAAAAAATAGTTAAGAAAATGAAAACCAGCAATAAAATTTTTATTAGTTTACTCATCTGCAAGATCAACTACCGCTCCGGCGACTGCTTTTGCAGTTTTTGTAATTTGATCAAAATTGATATTCTCTATTTTATCATTGAGCGAATGGTAAATCGGAGAAGCAAGAGTGCTATCAATCACACATTCATAACCAAATGCCGCCTGCTTTCCCTTTGCTTGAAAAGGATAATGATCACTATAAGGAATTACCGACAATATCGATCGCGCCTCCAACCCGATATTATACCGGGTATTTGT
>CAZPUU010000019.1:0-17038 GCA_964589835.1 uncultured Gammaproteobacteria bacterium | reverse complement strand
GAAAATGATTGTTCTTCAACTGACAATCCCAGAACAGCAAGTTGATCTTTAATATAATTACGTTCATCGACATTTCCCGAAGCACAGCTATATCGTGCTTGGAAATTATCTCCGGGAGTATTTTTACCTACCAAATTGGCGAGATATTCACGGATTTTTTGCTCCGAGATTGCATCTATCGTTGCTTTCACACCTGAAGTCGCCCCTGTTGGTGTCAATACTGTTGTTACTGTTGGATTGGTTCCTGTTGGAGGAATGGCGGTCGGACTCGTACTTCGCGGCGCACCTGTTCCTGTTGGATTTGCCGGTGATTGGGTCGGATTTGGCTGGCCGGAAGACATTGACTGACAGACAAGAGGACAAAGCTGAATACTTTTTCCGCTTTTTATACATTTAGGATCGGGGACGCAGGTAAATAGTTCTCTTGGGGTAGGACTTGGTCCGGGAGTACCCGTTGGAACCGTTGAATCTGGCTTTGCTGTTGGCACAACCGGTTTTGTACAATCTAATGTCTTTAAGTTAAACGTTAAAATTAAGCTCGTTGGAGATACACTGGGGTCGGCTTCGTGTAACTCGATAGTATAGTCAAAATTATTTTTCAGTCCCGAGTTGATCGGGGTTAGACGATTCCCCTTTGCGGTATACGTCCCTTTTCCTTTTAGGTAACTTGTACCGCTTGGCTCCATATCTTCCCAAGGAACAGTTGTTGCCGCAGGATTTATTGTATAGATAACTCCATTCCCGCCATCGGGGATCTCATAATCGTATTTTATATTGGAAACAGTTCCGCCACAGGTAGGAGTAGCTGTCAATTTATAGTTCCTGCTGGTAGCACCTCCCGTAGGGACCGGCGCTGCAGTAGGAGCAGTACCGGTAGGAACAGGGGCTGTCGGCGGCACTGTGGGAGGAACCCCGCCCGACGCACAGGTGGCAGTAGCAGCCGCTTTACCGGAGCATTTTGGACTCGTCGCGCTTCCAGTCGGCTGCTGGTCTATTTCGACAGCTTCCATTGCCCTTTTCACATTTTCACAAACCGCCGGTTCACTTGGGAATTTATCCCCACAAGCTTGAAGCATCGCAGAATAAAAATCTTTAAAATTTGATGTCGGCCGGAGATATGTTGTTAACGCCTGATACACAATATCTATCGATCGGTCCCTTCCAATACCCGACATTTCGCAACCGTTGAATTTACCTCCATCGGTCATAAGAAAATATGCTTTATTTACCACTCCCGAATTTATGTGTACATATGCACCTTGATCGTATCCACAATAATATAGCGAGTGGAAAAGCCTATCCGGTTGTGGAGTTCTTGAAACTGACGGAGGGTTACTTAAATCTCTAATAACTCCCAGAATAGAACCTTCCCCAAGTGTCCAATTTCCATCAATATTTGATGCAAAAATGTCAGCGATAGCTTCATTTAAGGCACCGTATTGATCCTGATACGCAAGTCCTGCTGTTGTACTAATCGCTCCGTGGGTAAATTCATGCATGGAAACATCTTTCATAACCATACGAGGACAATACGACATCGTAAGACTAATTGAATTAAAATCAGCATTTGGACAAGGAAGAGACACGGGATTCATGTTCGTATTACCTTTTAAGGCAGATCCCCTTCCATCAACGCTATCTCTACCATATCTATCTTTATAGAATGCGTATATCTCTCCCAATATTGAATACAGATTATCTGCTTCAGAAATTCCGCTTGCCGGTTGTCCTTCAGATCGCACAACCCTGCAACTTCTACTGCCTCCGCAATCGGAAACAATTCTATTCATCACGTCAAAAATATTCGATTCCTCCATCAATATTTCCCCACTGACGGCATCAATATAGAAGAATTTTGAAAATGTGCCATCTTTACTATCTGATTCAACAAGTACCCGAAATGTCAGGTAATTTTTTTCATCTGTTGATGTTCCGAGGAGTTTCTTATTGATTATTGTCTCACTTACTACCTCTGCAACAACATTCACATCAGTCTGGTCATGTGCTCTTTGCAATGCCTTTTTTTTTGCATCATCGCTTGTCAATATTGGTTTTGGAACTTGATCGTCGTATAGTATTTTTCCATCGAGAGCATACACCGCTTCATCTTTTACATGAACACCTATCTCTCCCCCAAATACCGGTTTTCCTTTGATATGTTGCTGATAAATATAATGATCTTTTTTTGAAAGAATATCCTGCTTTGTCCTTATTAAGATTGCGTCATCACCGTACTTATCTGGAAAAAGTCTTGCTCCATTCTGATCCTTAAAATTCGAATTCAAAAAATCTTTCACTCCACCCTCACCCTTTTTTTTCATCTGGAAAAGCCGGTCTTTTGAGGACAAGAACAATGATGCCGTATTGCCGCTTTTTTCGTACGAAGAGTAGGATTCGAGAGTATTTTTATTAACCGCGTTTTGTCGAATCGAAGTTAGAAATACTGCCCCCACAAAAAGAGCGGCCAACAACACCCCGAATACGATTCGATTCCTGGGGTTTTTCAATTCCGTGACAAGAAAATTCCAATTCATTCTTTTAACTGTATCTCCATTTCAGTATCCGTAACTTTCTGTCCGACAAGCACAGTATACCTTTCGATTTTTCCTTCCGAACACGCACCTGTAATTCCACCACATGCAAAGACCAACTCCTTCGTTTGATTTGCCTGCACGATCTGCACGGTATATGTCGTACCGCAATCAAAACAACCGGCTTCCGGATCTTTTTTTCCAAGGTATTTTGCTTTTATGGTGGTTCCAGGAATCGTTTGTTCGATGTCTTTTACTAAGGTTATCTTTAATTCAGGGTTGTTTGTCGGGGTTACAGGAGCTACGGTTACTGTTGGGGTCTGAATTGCAGTCGGGGTTGGTGTTAACGAACTTTGTTTTTGAGTTAAAAAATAGTATGCCCCGGTAATTAAAAGAATAATAACAAGCAACACACTAATCAATGTAACAAGAATTTTTTTTGAAAATCTATTTCCCTGAGGAGTCTGTGGATCAATAACCGGTTGCTGCGGTGCTGCAGACACCACAGGAGGAGGGGGAACCGCTACATTCTGAGTGTTATCCATAAACTACTGCTGTTGGGTAAGATCCCGTTGCATCATTGTACCATCCGTAGAAACAGGCGGAACGGGCGGCACGCTCGCTGGTTGGCCTTGATCTGTTGCGAAAGGATTGAATGGGGACGGTGTCATTGGGTTTTGAACGGGAGTATACGGATCCACAATCATTCCTCCTGTTGGTTGCACCGGCTGCGGCTCTTGTTGAATCGGGATACTTGTTTCTGCGCCGCTCGCGGGAGGTTTTGAGGGATCAATTCCAACCTGATTAGTTGCCGCAGTAGGCGGGGGTGTTGCTGTTTTTATAAAGGAGTACTCACCTTTGGCAGTATCATAATCAACCTTTATTGTATCCCCTGCAACAAATTTTTGGCTGATTATCTCAATACTAATCGGATTTTCAATAACACTTTGGATAAGACGCCTTAATGGCCTCGCCCCATACACGGGATCGAATCCTTCATCTCCGAGCTTCTCAAGAGCCAAATCTGAAATTTCCAGTAGAAATCCCTGCTCTTTCAAAAGCTTAGCTGTTTTTCCAATATTTATTTTGGCTATTAACTTCATGTCTTGCTTTCTTAACGGCTTGAAGATAACAACTCCGTCAAAACGGTTTACAAGCTCCGGTCTAAAGAATTTTGTCAGTTCCTCCATTAATTTCTTAGAAAGATCGGCAAAAACTTTCTGCATTTGAGGGTCCTGGCCAACAACCTTCGGTACAGCCGCAACGGCACCATTTGAGCTAACTACGCTGCCTGTTGCAGGAGCTGCTCCAAAACCAGGAGCACTTGCAGGAGTGGGTGATTGCACTTGAGTTGTCATTGGAGCCGACGAGATCGCCTGCTGCGCGTGGGGAGCAACAGCATCACTTTCCATTTTTGGCTGTTGGGCTTGCTGAGCTTTCGCATTTACCAATGCCTCTTGTATCGTTGAACTACCGATATTTGACGTAGCAATTACAATGGTATTTTTAAATGAGATAGTATTACCCTTGTTATCTGTGAGGCGTCCGTCTTCAAGAAGTTGCAACAAAATATTAAACACGTCCGGATGTGCTTTCTCAACCTCGTCAAGCAACACAATCGAGTACGGTTTTGCCCGCACTGCTTCCGTCAGCTGTCCTCCCTCTTCATATCCAACATAACCGGGAGGAGCACCGATAAGCTTGGCCACTTCGTGCTTTTCCATATATTCGGACATATCCAGCCGTACCATCGCATCGTCTCTTCCGAACAAAATTTCGGCAAGCGTCTTGGCTAGTTCGGTTTTTCCAACACCGGTTGGCCCTAAGAATATGAATGATGCAATCGGCCTATTCGCAGCAGCCAGTCCAATACGACCTCTTCTCACAGCCTCCGACACTGCAGCGACTGCCTCTTCTTGATCGATAAGTCTATTGTGAATAAGCTCTTCGAGTTGAAGCAGCTTCTTTCCTTCGTCTTCTGTTAATTTGGTTATAGGAATTCCCGTCCAGTCACTAACAACCTTTTCAATATCTGCCCTTTTCAACTCAGTATCTTGTCGTTGACCCTGAGCATGCTTCAGCTTTACTTCAGCTGCCGCCTCATCCAAAAGATCAATAGCCTTATCTGGCAGGTATCTTTCCCCCACATATTTTTTTGAAAGGGAAACAGAGAATTTAATTGCGTCGGGAGTAATTGTAACCGAATGGTAATTCTCGTATTTCTCCTTCAAAACCTCAAGCATTTTCATCGCCGTTTCCTCATCCGGCTCATCGACAATTACAGACTGGAATCTTCTCTGAAAAGCTTTATCTTTCTCAAAATACTTTCGGTATTCTGCTGTTGTTGTTGTTCCGATTAGTTGCAACTGACCACGTGCAAGATATGGCTTTATAATATTTGATGCGTCCATAGCTCCTCCCCCTTCTTCTCCTGCACCAATAAGAGTGTGTATCTCGTCTATAAAAAGCAGTATTTTCCCACCCGATACCTGCACTTCTTTTATGACATTTTTCAGTCTTTCCTCAAATTCTCCCCTATGTGAAGCTCCGGCAATAAGAGCAGCAAGATCGAGTTCAATTATCCTTTTGTCCTTTAACTGGTCAGGCACTGTTCCCTTGACAATATTTTGAGACAAACCCTCAATTACTGCCGTCTTTCCAACTCCTGCCTCACCAATGATAATCGGGTTATTTTTTGTCCTTCTTAAAAGAATGTGCGTCAATCTTTCAATCTCCTTATCTCGCCCTACAACGGGGTCGAGCTTTCCGTCTTTCGCTTCACCGGTGAGATCTATTCCAAATTGTTCAAGAACTGACTTTTTCCCTGCGGATTGAAAAGTAGGACTCTTTGACAGACTTTTTTCTACTCCCTCTTTTTGAATTCCCTTTGTGGAAAGGTATTGCGCCGCTTGATCTTGATTGAAAAGCGCTAGTAAAATATCCTCAGGCGTGATAAAGCTTGAGCCACGATTCTTGGCATAAGTAAATCCTTCATCGAAGATCTTTTGAGAAGCAGGAGAAAGAATAGGTACTCCCTCAAAAGTACCTATTGTTTGTTTTTGCTGCAACTCGCGGGCAAGATCTCCGACATTTACCGTAAATTCTTGCAGGGTTTTGTATATCTCTTTGTCATAAAGTAATCCGAGCAATACGACATCCGGTTCAATTTGAGGAAGCTTTGCCTTTTTTGCCTCATTTTGAGCTTGCTGTAGTACTTGATTTGCCCGTGCGTCAAGGTGAGTAAGACTTTCAACATTTTGTCTCTTCACAGGATCCATTCCACCCTGACCGACAGGACTTTCCACTACCGCTTGGGGCTGTTGATTTCCTTGCACTGACTCTTCCTGAGGAGCTCCATCCTCACCATATTTTTTATTAGAAAATAAATTTCCAAACATAGTATTAATTATGAACTAATCCAAAATTGCTATCAATAATGCATGCCGTATCACTGACCATTTTGGCCTCCAGTTCCACCCGGAGGATTTCCCCCACCATTCGTATTTTCTTCAGAATTAGGACCTAACTCCTTTGGTTTTTCTTCTTCCGTTGGCAGCTCTTGATGCATAGCCATCTCCGCCTGCCCCTCCTGAGAGGAAGTTCCCCGCTCGACCATCGTATCTTCTTCGTCTTTTTTGGCATCAACGCCGGTCAAAACGGACTTTGCCGCCTCAAGTTTTGCCTTCAGATATGAAATGACCTCAGTCTTTGAAAACCCTCCGAGAAGCAGGAATGGCAAAATGTTTGCAACCCTATCCATACCCTTATCAACATTCTCCTGATTTTCCGAACTCAGCAAATTGATGGTTTCAGTAATATTTTCAATATCCGACTGGATGAATGAGTGCTTGTCGGTTGGATTACCATTTGGTCCGACCGGCGCTTCCATATTCTGGTAATTTTCAGTCCACATCTTCTTTACATCCTCGTACTCTTCGATGCTTACCTGCTGTACTTGATTTACGTGTGGTAATTTAACATCCTTGACGCTTGTCAGTTGCGATTTTTGCTGTCCCGGCATAACTGCCCGAGTCCTGCTTGTTGCTTCTTCAGAGACTTTAGTAGCCTGAAGTACTCCTTCGGCCAGCTTGTCTCCCTTCTTTTGCTGAGTAACGAGTTTTTCTTTAATCGTTGTGAATTTCTGCCTGTCTACCGGAGTCGCAACAACAGTTGGCTTTGATATTTTCTCGAGAGTCTCATGGAATCTATTTACCTCAGATCGGGATACAGAATCGTGTTTTGTGAGTGAAGTTTCATAACGCGCAATATCCCGCATCTTTGGAATTGAAAGGTTTGCAAGCCGAAGGACATCTTTTGTTTCCCGAACTGTTTGAAGATTGCTAACTGACGCTCTCTCAAGAGTGCTTGCAGTTGTACTTGTGTTAACACTTGTTGAGCGGGTTGATTGCATTTCCATAGCCCTTTTATTGAAAAACGGCAGATTCTTTGCAAGCCCAAAAGGAGCAGGCGCTGGAGAAGGAGGACTTCCTGGAGGCGGCGGTTGACCACCATAGGCCTTGTTGAACCATGAATTCGACGTTATTTTTTTGATAACAGGACTTTCAGCAATAGAAACGTTACTGAGATAATCAAGAAATATTTGTAAGAGTAAAAAAGGCAACAAAATGACCACCCAAAGCATGAGAAGTGCAACTACATAAAGGGCGAATGTGTCTTTCAAATTTACTGAATTATTCAAGCCTATTTGTTGTCCGGGTCCACCCAGGAGAATGTTAATTGCCGTCGGGTAAACCGCTGAGCCTACTTTTGAAAAATCAAAACTCATTGGTATACCACTTCTCCAAACGTTAACTAACCCGTGCAAGAAAAGGGCAAATAAAGGAGCGTACAAAAGCCAACGGAAGAATTCCCCAATCCAGATTTTTGCTGTATTTCTGACCGGCCTGAAGAAAAGAAGTAGCGGGAATATCGGAGACACTATAATAAAAAACCACAGAATAATCTTCCGGATGAGAAGTAATCCCGTCATAACATAATAGGTGATAGCAGTAAGCTTTACCAAAAGAAGTGAAATAAATGCGGATTCGTCAAAGTCTATTCCAAGTTTTCTATAGCCCTTAAATGACTCGTAATCGAAAGCGATATATAAAAGATCTTGCGGCCCGATGTTCCGGTTAAGTCCGGTAACAGGGTCCTGCACATTCAGGAAAAACCCCTGAACAACATCGGTTGCTTGATATAAAAACCTAATTATTGCAAAAGAGAGAACTATAAGAATGACAATGATAATAAACCGGGGAATAAGCCGCATGACCGTCAGATTTTGTCCGCGGGTAATTATCATGACAAATGCTGCTCCGAGCACAAACAACGCAAGCATCACGAACACAATGTTTCTTACAATTGCCCAGAAGCTTTGAATCGGATTATTATTTGCACCCGCTGGTAAAGTAATCCATCGGTAATTCTCGACAGACAACGTCCATTCCAGAAAACCGTTCGCACGTGTAGCCGTTTTACCGACAAAGGTTACCTCCTGATCCTTTACCCAACCGGTTGTGATGTCAGGCGTTGGGGTCTGCGCAAATGAAGGGCGCACAGAAGAAAGAGTTACGAGCGCAAAAAGAAGAAATAGAGCAAGTTTTAATATTTTGGGCAGTTGAAACATATCAATTAAAACCGGGAATTTTAAGAATATCTGACGTTATTACCTGTATAAATACAAACCCGAAAATAGCAAGCAACATACCAATAATTGCATATGTAATGTATGATTTTCCGGTATTGAGCTGCTCCGGATTTCCCTGGGAAATCAAAATGTGATATCCGCCTATTATAAGAAATAACACCCCGATAAGACCAATGAATCCAAGTCCGATTCCGTAAAATTTAGCCACAAATCCGACAGGGTCATTTGGGATACACCCAAAATCGGTCATTATCTCTTTAACAGGATCACAAGAAGCTGCAACAATTGAAGCCATACATATTTAATAGTAGCACTACTAAGCCATGGAAAACAACTCGATTTGGAAGAATTACTCGATCACACTACCCCATACAACAACGGTGTAGGCTCGTCGGACGAAATTCTCAAATTGGGGATTTTTTGGTGTTATTTCCGTCAATGTATTCAGCTTCTTCGCATAAAAAATATGTGACAAATATGAATCCGGAGTCGGGGAAATATCAAGTAAAAGTAATTTTTCTGCCTGATCTTTCGGAAGATGGCTGAAGTAGACATACGAAGCATCAGAAAGTTCAGTGCTGTAAAACGCGACTATATCCTCGACCTCACGCGTGTTGTATCCGAGAGAGTAGGCATAATTTGCAATTCCGCTCTTAAGATTTGCTCTACTCAGAACCACACCGGCTTGAGGCATAGCAACGCTTCCTCTCGGGAAATCATAATCAATTTTTTTATAACCGCCATCATCAAACCTCAAAGTTCCGGTTTTGTCTGCAGTAAAACTCCACTGATTCTTTCTTAATGCCGGAACGGCAGATTCAACGCTTATGGGAGTTACCGGTGAAACTCGAATTTTTTTAGCATCATCACTGTATACGTATACCGGGCACGCTTCACATGCTTCATAATTCGGGTATCCTTTTTTCTCCCATTCCGTCTCGCATTCCGAGCGTGGATTTTTCCTCGCCCTCTTTGGCTCAACCGGAACAAATGTTCCAAGCTTTAGCTGTCTGTCATCTGTGGCAAGTTCGTCAACAAGTTTTTTATTTCTTTCAATACCAAGTTTTTCTTGAGGTGATTTTGGCATAAGAGTGATGTACTCAACATCATCGGAATCTCTTGGCGTAATAGTGGTAAGAAGCCCTGCTGTCGTGAGATTGTATACCTTTATTGCAGAAAGCTTATTTTTATAGCCGGACGGGCCAATTCCATTGCCTGTTCCAAGATTTCCACGAAACGCTATCTCTTCCCCGACAATAACTGTCTTCTCCCCGGACGGTAATTGTCCTACTCCCAATATTCTCTGGACTACATCTGATTTACCTATGATTGTTTTTTTTGTGAATTTTCTGTCCTTATCTTTAGTAATCAATTGGATCTCCGAGAATTCCAAAGCCAGCTTACCGGTCGTCTGTCCGATTTTATAAACCTCAGATACAATACTCATTTCTCCATCCGGAGATCCGGAAACGTATACAGGGTGCTTGTAATGTTCCCCTTCATCACCTGGTGCCACGGTTACAATCTCTTTTGATGAGAGGTCATATGTTTTGACAATATTCGTATTCACAATTTGATCCCGAGTACTGTCCGTATCTCCGGTTGAAGGTAGACGGGAATTACCCGGGTTGTATGCCGTATATAATAGGTATTTTTGAGAAAATAAATAGGGAGTACTGTTATAAGAATTTAACGGGAGAATTGGATTTAGCACTTCATCTTTAAATCCGTAATAAAGAGCGTAACTTGAAGGAATTATAGTATCAAAATATACCTGACCATCATTTGTAATTATCGCAGGAAGAGTTACCTGCACACCTGCTGCTGATTTCTGCTCGGTAAGTTTTGAGGGAGCAAGCTGCTCTCTACCGTTAAATACTTCGTCGAGCTTTGCCTTATATGAGCGGTAGTAATCGCTCTCATGAGTATAACCTCCACCAGGATCTGCAGCTTTTACCTCATACCACGCTATCCATTTGTTGTCTTCCGAGATAACATATCTATCAATTTTGTAATCATCGGCCGGAGAATAGATCGTTCGGACTTTTCCGTCCTTCTCCGCTCCTTGAGGTACAATCTCCTTTAATCCAAAGGAACTGCCCATATCTCCATAATCTGTGTCTGCGATGAATAATAGATTTTTGCCATCAACTAAAGGGGTCACAAATTTTATCGTGTCCTTAAGCGTTGTTACCGGAGAATTATTGTTACCCGAATCATTTACTGCTGAAATCAGTGAAACCGAGTCCCCCTTTGAACCGTAAATAATAGTGCCGATCGAACCCGGATCATCCTTCAAATCACCTTGATTTGTAGCCGGAATCTCAGGTCTGCTCGGTCCGGTAGGAGTACCACCTCTTTGGCTAAATGCGGCAAGAAATCCTAGTCCGAGAACAATAAGTGCGCCCAGAAAAAGAAAGGAAGAATTATTCTGGGGAACTCTTTTAACATTAACCATAGCTATTTACTACTCTCTATCTCTAATTCAATCTTATCTAAATCTTTCAACCAAATCCAGCGGTACATTCCGTTCACTCTTTTTCCATTTTTTTTGACCGTAATTTTGTACCCATCGTACGTTCTGATTGCTCCAACTTGTGTATCACTAAAACTCACACCCATTACATCAAAAAAATCACCAAGAAAAAATGGCACGGGAAGTGGATATTCCATATGAATAAGACCGGTTGTATCGTGCGTATGAAGTGGATGCATACACTTCTCGGTTTCACCAACATCGGCCGGAACCACTATTTTTTTCTCATCTTGGGTGATTGTAAGCATTGTATGCGTATGTGTTTTACTGTGATCTTTATGAACAACACACTGGCGGAAAATTAACGGACGCACTACGAACCAGCAAATTAATAAGAATAAAAAAGGAAGCAGGAAAAACCCGACTCTTTTTTTTGATTGAACAATTTTACGGGGCTTACTCACCTATCTAGCGTATCAGGAAACAGAGAATAATTGAAGAATTAACTTACAACTTCGCCCTCTTCAGCGTCTTTCTTGTCTGAAGATTCATCGTCTTTTTTATCCTCAGTACTCTCCTCTTGATCAGGATTTTGAGCAGAGGATTCCTGCTGACCCTGCGAATACATTTTCTCTCCTACCTTTGATATTTTCTCGGAGAGATCTTTTGTTTTTTCTTCAATCTCTTCTTTACTATCTCCATCTTTCACCTTCTTCAGCTCCTCGATTGCCAATTCTACGTCTTTTTTATCTGCATCTTCCATTTTTCCTTCCATATCTTTCATGGACTTCTCAGCTGTGAAGATGAGATTGTCAGCACTATTTTTAACTTCAATCAATTCCTTTTTCTTCGCATCTTCCTCGGCATGGGCTTCTGCATCCTGAGTCATTTTCTTTATTTCATCATCGGTAAGCCCCGTAGAACCTGTTATTTTAATGCTCTGCTCCTTTCCCGTTGCTTTGTCTTTAGCATTTACAGAAAGGATGCCGGAAGCATCGATATCAAATGTAACCTCTACCTGAGGAACGCCTCTTGGCGCCGGCGGAATTCCATCCAAAATAAATCTCCCCAACGATTTGTTGTCCTGTGCCATAGGACGTTCACCCTGAACGACATTGATCTCAACTTGTGTCTGATTGTCAGCTGCGGTTGAAAAAACTTGGGATTTTTTGCTGGGAATTGTAGTATTTTTCTCAATCAATGGAGTTGCAACTCCACCCATAGTCTCAATTCCTAAAGTAAGCGGAGTGACGTCCAAAAGGAGTACATCTTTTACCTCTCCCCCTAAAACACCCGCTTGTACCGCCGCTCCAACTGCAACAACCTCATCCGGATTGACTGACTTATTCGGTTCTTTTCCAAAGAATTTTGTTACTTCTTCTATGATTTTTGGCATTCTGGTCATGCCTCCAACGAGAATTATCTCGTCAATTCCACCTTGATCTACTTTTGCATCCTTCATCGCCTGCTTTACTGGTCCAAATGATTTTTCAATAAGAGATGACACAAGACTTTCAAGTTTCGAACGGGTTATTTTGACTGTCAAATGAAGCGGTCCTGCAGGACCCTGAGTGATAAATGGCTGATTGATTTCAGCCTCCATAGAAGATGAAAGCTCAATTTTTGCTTTTTCTGCAGATTCTTTTAGCCTTTGCAAGGCTTGCGGATCGGATCGAAGATCAATATTGTTTTCTTTTTTAAATTCGTCGGCAAGATAGTCAATAATTACTTGATCAAAATCATCTCCACCAAGATGCGTGTCCCCGTTGGTTGCTTTCACTTCATATACTCCTTCTCCAAGTTCGAGAATTGAGATATCAAATGTTCCTCCTCCGAGATCGTATACGGCTACAGTATGTGCGTGTTTTTTATCAAGGCCGTATGCAAGCGCTGCTGCTGTCGGCTCATTAACAACCCTCAGAACCTCGAGTCCCGCTACTTCTCCCGCCTGTTTTGTTGCTTGTCTTTGCGCATCATCAAAATATGCAGGAACGGTTATAACAGCTTGGGTTACTTTCTCACCCAGATAGTCTTCTGCATCTTTTTTAAGCTTTTGAAGAATTTGCGCAGATATTTCTTGCGGAGTATATGTTTTTCCGTCAACCTCAACAACCGCCATTCCGTCCCGGCCCGAACCTACAGTGTAAGGAAGGAGCTTCAGGTCTCTCTGAACCGATTCATCCTTCAATTTACGACCCATAAGTCTTTTTACTGAAAAGATAATTTTTTTTGGTTTTAGAACCATCTGTCTTTTTGCAACATCACCAACAACCCTTTCGGTTGGGTCAACAACCGACGGCGTTGTATTTCTCCCCTCAGAAGAGAAAATAACCTTCGGAGAGCCGCCTTCCATAACGGCCATACAAGAGTTGGTTGTTCCTAGATCAATACCAATTATTTTTCCCATATTTTGTATTTAATATTTAAGTTTTTAAGACAAAAAGTCAAGTATTTAACTTCTTATCTTAAACCTTGTTTAATCAACTCCCTATTCCTACCTTTACCTGAGCGGGCCTAATTAATTTGCCGTAAACGGTAAAACCCGGCCGCATTTCCTCAATCACCTTGTCTTTTTCACCTTCAATTGCTTCAACCGCTTCCATCAACTGCGCATTATATTGTGCATCAAATGTGTTTATTTTTTCAATACCATTTTCCTTTAATACTTCAAGAATTCTTGCAATTGTTAATTTAACACTTTCATCTTTTGTATATTTTCCAGCTAAAAAAAGTGTGTCAAGCGCAGGTAGCAATGATTCAATTAGACTTTTGTTCGCAAACCTTATTGCCTCGCTTCTTTCCTCACTACTTCTCCGCTCCAAATTTCTGTAGTCGGCAACCGCTCTTTTTAATTGATCTTCCAATTCGGCAATTTTTATCTCGAGCTGCTCGACTCTATCTACTTTATGTTCGGGCTCTTTTTGATCGATTGATTCTTTTGAATCAACTGCTATTGTTTCCTCTTTTTTAATTTTCTTGTCATCCATTTCTCTATTGTCTCATGCGATTGCTACCAAACTGCCACTTCTTCTATTAAAGAGCCATAGTACCGTACTAGTGGCACTATATTTTCGTATCTCAATCTTGAAGGACCAATTACCCCAATCGTCCCGTCGTGATTGCTTCTTGTATGAAATTTTGAAAAAACAAAACTATACGGTTTGAATAATTCTAGCTCCAAATCATCTCCTAAAATTACAGCGAATTTTTCATGAATTCTTCCAAAAACGGTATCGAAATACGATTGGTTATCTAAAAGGTTCAGTAAATTCTTTGTTACATCAATATCATAAAATTCCGGCATATCAAGGATGTGTGAATATCCCGAGCAAAAAAATGCACCGTCATCGTTTCTTGCGATGGCCAAAGTTCCGGTCTTTTCTGCAAGCCTCTGCGTCGCTGCTCTCATGAATGCTCCTTCTTTTTCGCGGACATCCCAAATTTTTTCTTTTGCCTCTACTTCTTCAGCAACAGACAATTCTTTTTCCTTCATGAGTTCATTTACGTAAAGTCTCATTGCTTTAGAAGTAGGAACCCTTCCCGCAGAAGTATGGGGCTTTGCAAGATACCCTTTTTTAACCATTGCTGCCATCTCATTTCTTATTGTTGCCGGAGACACTCCAACGTCATATTTTTTCTCAAGGGTTTCTGATCCGACTGGATTTGCTGTATCGATATACTCTTTCACGATCTGCTTAAGTATTTCGATTTGTCGTTGTGTTAAATCATACATAATTTTGATGCTAATAAATTCAATCTCATATACCCATACAATGTAATATACGAGACTACCCTGAATATTATTAAAGGGTTAGCAATAATATATCATGAGTGCTAAAATATGTCAATAGTTCCATTTTTTATTGTTATACCTAGCTTTTTTTGCTACCCTAAATGCATGAAATCAAGAAAAAAACATCTGCCGTATTTGTTCATATCCATGCTCTCTTTTGTAGGGCTGCTTCTTCTTGTTGCTACACTGGATCCTCACAAATCTATCGATGTTTTCGTAATTATGCTACCTCCACTATTTCCTTTATTTTCCTTGATATTTCTTACTGTAAGTTGTTTTTTTACTTTTTTGCTTAGAAGTAAGAGACGCGGAATTTTGATAGGTATATTTTCGATTGGTTTCTTACTACTACAGCTTTTTCGTTTTAATTCAATTTTTTATACACTTCTACTTATTATAATTACTATCCTTACAGAACTCCTTTTTTGGAAGAAAAATCAACCAAAAGAGTAGAACGATTGCCCTTAGCCTCAAAAATTGGTAGAATAGTCAGATGGATAAAAAGTTTTATATTACCAATGCAATTCCTTATGTTAATGCAAAACCTCATGTTGGACACGCCCTAGAATTTGTCCAATCAGATGTTATAAAGCGATATCATAAATTACTGGGTGAGAATACCCTTTTGCTTTGTGGTGGCGACGAAAATGCCATAAAGAACGTCCAAGCAGCAGAGGTGGCGGGAGAAGATATTCAAACATTCGTTGATAAAAATACACAACTTTTTTATGATTTGGCGGAAAAATTACACGTTCATTTTGACGTTTTCCAAAAGGGAAGCGACAAGAGTCATTATGCCTCTTCGCAAGAACTTTGGGAACTGTGTGCAAAAAATGGCGACATTGAAAAGAAAGACTACACAGGATTTTATTGTATTGGATGTGAGCTTTTCTATGAAAAAGACGAACTAAATGAGAATGGCGAATGCTTTGAGCACCCCGGCAAACCATTACAGGAGGTCAGTGAATCAAATTATTTTTTCAAACTTTCAAACTACACCGAAGCTATAAAAAAACTCATTGAAACAGATGAGTTAAAGATAACTCCCGATTCCCGAAAAAATGAAATGCTTGCCTTTTTGAAAAGAGGCCTTCAAGACATTAGTATCTCACGCTCAAATGAAAGAGCGAAAAATTGGGGAGTTCCCGTACCTGGAGATGCTACACAGAGAATGTATGTTTGGTTTGATGCATTAAATATCTACAGAAGTGGACTGGGAGAGAAGCTTGACGAATTTTGGCCAGCTGATATTCATGTAATTGGAAAAGGAATAACCCGCTTTCATGCAATTTATTGGCCTGCATTTTTACTGTCGGCAAAACTTCCCCTTCCAAAGTCTTTGTTCGTTCATGGATATTTCACTGTTAATGGACAAAAGATGTCGAAAACCTTAGGCAATGTTATAGACCCGGTAGAACTTATAGATAGGTACGGAACGGATGCTGTAAGATATTATCTTCTAAGTCAAATCCCATCAACAGACGATGGAGATTTTTCCGAGGAAAAATTAAAAGTCGTATTTAACGCTGATCTTGCAAATGGATTAGGAAATTTAGTCGCCCGCGTTGCAAAACTTTGCGAACGCTTAAATCATAATTTTGAACAGGAAACTCCAAAGCTCTATGATAAAGTTGCCGAAAGTCTAACAAGCTATCGTTTTGATAGAGCTTTAGAGGCAATCTGGATAAGAATTTCCATAGAGGACAACAATATTAATAAATCAGAACCCTGGAAACTTACTGGCGATCAATTGTTAGAAACCCTAAAACCAATCGTTCAGGAGATATATAACATAGCATACAATCTACAACCGTTCCTTCCGGAAACATCGGAAAGAATTCTGAACCAGTTTTCGGGAGAAATAAAGTCATCCCCACCTCTCTTCCCCCGGCTTGTATAATACAGCCAATGGGACTCATGCGATTTATTTTTGCCATCAGCGTTGTTATTGCACACGTTGGCCCACTCTATGGATTTACATTGATTGGGGGAAAAATTGCCGTCCAATCATTTTTCATTCTTTCCGGATTTTATATGTCACTTATTCTTGAGAATAAATATCATCGGCCAAATGGATACATGCTTTTTATAAGGAACAGAATTCTCAGAATTTATCCTGCATATTTTGTTGTTCTAATTCTTACCTTTTTATTTTCTCTCTATTGGAGCAGCCACGATCAAATCAACTCGTTTCTTCCATACCAAAATGACTCCATAAAACTTCATCCGGCAACAATGCTGTATTTGATTTTTCAAAACGTTGTGATTTTGACGCAGGACGTTGGCAATTTTTTTTCGATCAACCAGAAAGGACTATTGTTTTTCGATCCACACGCCTCATCTACATTGCCTTTTGTTTACCTGCACTCACTTATCCCGCAAGCATGGACGTTAAGTATCGAACTAGTCTTCTATCTACTGGCTCCACTATTTGTTAGAAGAAAAACAGTTGTTATTTTTCTACTGTTACTTTTAAGTATTTCAGTGCGTGTATTAATATATTCCCTTGGATTTCATCACGAACCGTGGACAAACAAATTCTTTCCATCTGAATTTGCATTCTTTCTTGCTGGAATTCTTGCATTTCG
>CAZPUU010000018.1:15767-18676 GCA_964589835.1 uncultured Gammaproteobacteria bacterium | reverse complement strand
GGAACGGGAGATGTTTTGGCGGGGCTTGTTGCTTCACTTTACGCCAAAAATGATGCTTTTATATCGGCATGTGCTGCTTCTTACATCAACAAAAAGGCAGGAGAAAGTCTCTCGGAGCGAATGGGAATTTACTTCAATGCCTCAGATTTGGCCAACGAAATTCCGAAAGTCATGAAGGAAGTTGTCTGAAACCGGAAAAGCGTTATAATCCTCATATGAGTGTAGAACGTTCGGGGCGTCACAACTTATCACGCACAGTTATTCCGGGTAGATTTGTAGATTTTGGTAGATTAATTGACGAGGATTCAAAGAGGGAATACCTCAGAGGACCCGATCCAGTTGTACGTTCAGCAATGGTTATGGATAGTACAACCGAGACGGTAGGATCGGATAATTCAGCTGATCAATTTCATGATGAAGAAGACTTCATAATCCACGAGAACGGTATTACCTGGCTTTCTGATAGCACTATAGCTCAATAATTTCCACTTCTTCCTTATCCAAGATCTTTTGGGGAACGAATTCTTTGTGTGTCGTCGTTAAAATGGTTTGCTGCTGAGGGAGGAGTTCAAGGACTCTGTGAATATTTGTGTTATCAAGTTCTGAGAAGATGTCATCAAGAAGAAGGGTTGGTGTCATTCCTGTTTTTTCCTTCACATAAAATGTCTCAAGTATTTTCATTTGAAAGATTGTAAGCCGTTGTTCTCCGCGGGAACCGAATTCTGAAATTGCTTTTTCGGTTCCTCGGAATCGAAAGAAGAAATCATCACGTTGGGGGCCAACTAAAGTAGTTGCTGAAGCGCGCTCAGCCTCGTGGTATTTTGCGAGTCGCTCTGAGGTGATAGTGCTTTTGTCATAATAAATCTCAAAGGGAAATACCTCTTTCTCAGAAGAGTTAATATGTTCGATAAATTTCTCCCTTTCTTCTGTTATTATCCCCCCATTTTGTATGACAATATTATCCCAATACTCAAACTCTGCAGGACCGAAATACTTTTTTCCTTCTCTATGAAGCCAAAGCATCCGGTTGCGGTGGCGTATCGCCTTTTCATAAATACCCAGAGACACGCGGTATCTTCTATCGGTGAAGCAGAGTATGGTGTTGAAATAATTCCTTCTCATCGACGGGGAGTCGGTTATCACCTCTAAGTCCTCAGGGGTAAAAAGAACTGATGGAAAGCGGGCTGCAAAGTCGGCGAGGCGTCGTGCTACGTTGTTGACTAGAAATTTCTTTGAAAATCTATTCTCGTTTCTGCCCAGAATGACAGTAAGATTGGTTGTTCCATCAGGATCTGCTATTTTTGCTTCAATTTTGGCAGAATCATGACCTTCTGAAATTACATCGACATCCTTTTCTGCCTTGAAGCTTTTGCCTAACGATAAAAATTGAATAGCCTCAAGAATTGAGGTTTTCCCGACCGTGTTGCGGCCAATAATAACCGACGTTACGGGAAAAGTAAAAGTAGCTTTCTTGTGGTTGCGAAAATTTTTAAGCTGAAGTGAGACGAGTGGCATTGTGAAGGTTAATATACCACATTCTTACCGTTAATCTTATCTCTTATTTCTTTTCGTCTTTTGCCTCAAGTCGTCGAAGTACTTTTGAGAGTTGATAGGTTACAAATACTGCAAGAGCGGTCACAACGAGTGCATAGAGTATAAGCGAGGTTAATTTCCCTCCACCAGGAAGCCATATTTTTATATAATCTTCAACAAGAGTTTGGATGAGGCTGTTCCAGGCAAGTGCTGCAACCAGGCCAAAGCCGGCTGTTGCCAATGTCATCATCTGTTTTACTATCTCAATAGTAAGCTTTAAGTTTTCCTCTTTTTTTGTTATTGCCATAGAGTACTGTTGTGAGGCTCTGTTGTATAATACAATAACAAAATTCAAATAGCAAAAAGCGTACTTGAATCTAAAATATGTACCGTCCTGATTTTGCCATCACAAACAAGATTCTCAAGCACATCGGTGAGATAGAAGCTGCAAAAGAGATCATCGAACACGCCCCCCTTTTGCCTTATTGGGAGAAAAAATTTCAAGATGAGGCTATGCTTCGTACCACCCATTATGGTACTCACATCGAGGGAAACGAATTGTCTCTTTCGCAAGTACAAAAAGTGCTGGACGGAGAGCAAATTGTCGCCCGAGATCGTGACGTGCAGGAGGTTATCAATTATCGGAAGGTAGTCGAGTATATCGGAAAGAAAAAAGATTCACCGATTGATGAAGATACCGTTTTCGATTTACATAAATTGACGGTTGCAAATATGCTGGATGGGAAAGCTTCCGGTCACTATCGCGAAAAAGAGGTAGTTATTCGAAATAGTATTACCGGCGAGGTGTCTTTCAGGCCTCCGCATGCAGTTGAAGTCGAGTGGCAAATGAAGGATCTTATTGAATTTATAACAACCGAAAAAGAAATCCATCCCGTTCTTAAGGCGGGAATAGTCCATTATGAATTTGTTAGAGTCCACCCATTCTTAGATGGGAATGGGCGGGTAGGGCGAGCGCTTTCTATGCTCGTACTCTTTTCAGACGGATATGACATCCGCGAATTTTTCTCACTTGAGGAACATTTTGACCGTAATGCTGAGGAGTACTACAGATCGCTTCAGAGTGTTGCTACCCATAATGGAGACGTTACCATATGGCTGGAGTATTTTACCGAGTGCTTAGCTGTTGAACTCTCAAAGATAAAGGAAAAGATAGAGCGCATATCAGTTGACAGTAAAATGAAGGAAAAGCTGGGTGGAACACCTGTCATGCTTTCCGATAGACAGTTGAAAATTATCGAATATATTCAAGAAATCGGGTATTTGGAGAACAAGGTTTTTCCTTCTCTCTTTCCTGATATTTCCGAGGACACTTCACTTCGTGAAGTGCAGGATTTGGTGCGAAAAGGAATAATAGT
>CAZPUU010000018.1:12097-15667 GCA_964589835.1 uncultured Gammaproteobacteria bacterium | reverse complement strand
TAATGTTTTTGATAAAGTCATGTACCTTCTGCAGGGAAGGGTGGCACCTCTTTATATACCTCTCGAATTTGGCATGGCCGATAAGATGATTGTAAAAGCGTTGGGAAAAGCTTTTACAATGGAGGAAAGTGTCCTTACGAGAGAGTTCAAAGAAATCGGAGATGTAGGAGAGTTGGCGGAAAAATTAAGAGAAAAGAGCGGACAGAAAGGCACAGGAATTGCTATAAGTGAAGTATTTGGTGAGCTGGAAAGGGTTGCTAATACAGGCGGAGTTGGAAGTGTTGATAAGAAAATTGATACACTTTCACAGTTACTGAAACAGTCGGATCCGCTTTCTTGCAGGTATATCGTACGAATCCCTGTTGCAAAACTCCGTCTTGGATTTTCCGACATGACGGTTCTTGACAGTCTCTCGTGGATGATGAAAGGAGACAAGAGTCTTAGGCCTATAATTGAAAGGGCGTACAACATACGACCGGACCTTGGGTATATCGGAAAACTCATAAAAGAAAAAGGAGTGGAAGGACTTAATAGCACAAAACCTCATGTCGGAACGCCGATTCTTATGGCCCGCGCCGAGAGACTTTCATCAGGACAGGAAATTATCGATAAGATAGGTGAATGTGCTGTGGAGCCGAAGTTTGATGGATTCAGACTTCAGGCGCATTATGACTCGGCGAAGAAAGAAGGGCAAAAGGTTACTTTATATACACGGAATTTGGAGGAAGTAACATTTATGTATCCGGATGTTGCCCGCGGGATAGAGGAGCAGACGGTTGCAAGAGAGGCTATATTTGAGGGGGAGGCAATCGCATATAACCCCGCAACGAATGAGTATTTACCATTCCAGCTGACATCCCAACGAAAAAGGAAATACGACATCGAGGAGATGGCCCGTAAAATCCCGTTAAAATACATGGTTTTTGACGTTCTATATCTTAACGGGGAGAATATGATTCCCAAGCCCTACACGGAGCGGAGAAAGGCATTCTCAAGCCTCATGCGCGAAGGAGCCGTGTTGTATCCTGCGGAGGAAAAGATATTCTCCGACGGAAAAGAAATAGAGAACTTTTTTGATAAATGCATCGCAGATGGGCTGGAAGGGATATTAGCCAAAAAGCTTGATGGAGTATATCAGGCAGGTGCCCGTGGTTGGTCATGGATAAAATTGAAGCGTTCTTATCAGTCAAAGCTTAACGACACTGTTGATTGCGTTGTTATGGGGTATTATTACGGTCGCGGTAAACGCACAAGCTTTGGAATAGGAGCATTTTTAATTGGAATATACGACGACAAGCAGGATAAATTTCTCACTATTGCAAAGGTAGGAACCGGTCTTACCGACGAGGAATGGAGGGAGTTGGCTAAGCGCGGACAAACATTGAAAAGCAAAGAGAGACCACCGCTTTACGATGTAGATAAATGGCTTGAGCCGGATGTCTGGGTAAAGCCCGAAATAGTTGTTGAGATAAGAGCCGATGAGCTGACCCGCTCCCCAATCCACACAGCAGGAAGAATCATGAAAGCGTCAAAGTCAGGGAGTGCATTCGATGTAGACGTAGCCGGATACGCATTGCGCTTTCCAAGGTTAGAAAGATTTCGAGATGACAAGAAGCCAACTGATGCAACAACACTGACAGAGGTTGAGGAAATCTTTAAGCTTCAGAAGAAGTGATGGTTGAAGAGGCTATGCACCAACCTTCAGTTTGTCTAGCAATTTCTTTATCTTGTACCATCTCAATCAGAACAATTGCCAGGTCGAGGTGAGGGCTACCTGTTTGAAGAACGGATCCTTCGATGGTAACGCAGGGATCTTGACTTGGATTAACTTCAATTGCATCTCTAATTTCTTTTTTTATCCTCTCACGACTTTCCCCGGATGGTGAATAGTAGGGTCCTACGGTCTCGAAATGCATGGATACAATAATAACCTAGATATGTAGTAATGCAAGCCTTTTTTAACTTACACACGTCAATAATGTTTTACCAGCTTCCCCCACCGCCGCCACCGCCACCTCCTCCTGAGGATCCTCCTGAAAATCCGGATGAGGAGGATGATGGAGGGGTTGATGAAGCGGAGAAGCTGCTATACGAATTTGACAGATGGGATGCAAATATCGCTGCATTGAAATGCGAGGTTGAGGAACCCTCGTACCAGTCGGGGTTTTTAAGATTCATTCCCTCAAACCTCTTTGCCCACGCCTTTTCTACGCCATATGCAACAGCGAAGGGTAGTAGTTTTTCAAAAAGCATCTGTTTGTCTCCCTGGAAGTTGAGTTGGCGCTCTTGAGAGGTGAGAAAATTCTTAAGACCTTGCGCTTGTTGCGCCATTTGAGCACCGAGCAATGTTTTTCTGGGCATAATGCGTCCGAAGACAAAACTTACAAATGCAAGGACAAAATTAAATGTTGTCATGCCGGCAGCCCCAATGCCGTAATAGATATTTCTTGTGGTCCGCGGATTTTTGGGAAAGTATTTGTGGGCAACAAGAAGTGAGTATATCTCACTCTCAACTGCCGTTGCCGTCGTATAGAATTTTATATCCTTCAATGTGACATCATCGGAGGATGCAAAAATACCATTGTAAAGAGTGCCTTCGAAGGGAAGAAGAGAGTCGCGTTTTTTTGGTGACGTTTTTACTAAATGGAATTCCTTGTCTTTTGGTTCTGAAATTTTCAGATGACCACGGCGTGCAAGGTCGACTATTGTTGCAAATAAGTCTCTTCTGTCAACCGTTTCGTCCAAAAGAGCACCGGTTTCTGCTGGAGTAAGTGTGCGTTTATCTACTCTTGGCGGGTCAAATGTTGCAGTGGGAGCAATTCCTACAAATGGGTCGCGCCCTTTCTGAAACCACCGGAAAATAAGATATATCGGTAGGATAATGTACCATAATGTTGCAGTTACAATAATTCCGACAAGGGTAATTTTCCCATACCATCTGTCAAAAAAAGGAACATATTTCTCAGGAAGAAGTACTGCTACCGTTCCTTTTGGAAAGCCTTTGACGATGGTAAGTCCTTCGTAGGAATTCAGAAATAGTGTCGTTGAAAATGTAGTAGTTGCGCCATTGGTACTCGCCGTACAATTCTTTTTTGTTGAGCCTTGCGGACCGGTAAAGCAATCGAGCTTTATTTTGTCTTCCGAGACCGTTTGGGGTAGTGTGATTGTGGCGGTCGTTTTTTTGATTGGAATATTCCATCCCGTTCCGGTTACGTTCCAATAAAGCTCATCTTGATCTTCAAAATATCCGAGCGCACCCTTAACGGTGTAGGAAATTATGTAGGTATGACTCCCTGTGATTGTCTGGTTGGGATCGCCGATCTTAAGAACATGCTGTTCATTTTCGTTGCTTTTTTCGTATTTATATTTTTTTCCACTCTCATCGGTAACAGAGATAAAGTTATATGCCAGGTCTAGGCGTGTGTCTCCGTCGCGTTTTGTATAGGGAATGTAGCGGAAAATACCGTGACGTTCTCCTTCAAAAAAATAGTTGATTGTTTCTTGGACTTTAAGTGATCCATCTTGTTGAATATCAATTTTGACGTCAAAATTATCGATTCTTTCACCGAT
>CAZPUU010000018.1:0-11997 GCA_964589835.1 uncultured Gammaproteobacteria bacterium | reverse complement strand
CCGTCTCGATTGACGACTCTATGGCAGGGTACTTCTCCTTCATAAGGATTGAGATGAAGGGCGGTACCGACTGTTCGTGGCGACATATGGAGAAGTTTGCCTATAGAGCCATACGTGGTTACTTTTCCTTTCGGGATTTTACTGACTATCTCGTATACTTTTTCTTTATAATCCATGATATCCGAGCGCAATTTTAGCTGAGACAAAGCCTATCAAAATATAACGAAGAAGTCTACCGATAAATGTGAGTACCAGAAACTTTTTAATCGGGTATTTTGAAATGCCTGCGACAATTCCTATTCCATCAAAAAGAGGGTTGGGAATAAATGCAAGGATAAGAATGACAAGGGTTCCCCATTTATCAAAAACCCTTTTTTTAAATTTCAAAAGCTTCTTATTCTTTTCGAGTTTCAACAGTTTGTGCGAAGAATACCCAAATAGAAATGTAGTTCCTTCGCCTAATGCGCCACCAATTGCAGCAACAAACGCAACAAGCAACGGGTTCATTTGAGTGGCGGAGATTCCAACCGATAAAAAAGCAGGGCTTGGTAAGAAAATTGTTGCGCTCCCGATAAGGTTGAGTAAGAAAACGCCGAGCAGTCCTAGAGAGCGGAATTCTTGATGCTTGATCTGGAAAAAAACCGGCAGGAAAAGTACGATACCTAAAATTACAAACAATCCAAAGTAGAGTTTTTGATGATGCCTCTCGTTTTTTTGGATTTTGTTGAGCAGGATTTTTACGGTCATTTTTTTGGCTCGGTTTTTAATTGTTTCAATTTCCACATAAAAAGAGCTCCTTTTCGGTCTACTTTCGCGTCTTTGCAGTAGGAAAGGGCTTTTTCAAGAATTGAGCGGTGTGTTGTTTTGGCGAGCTTGATATAGAGTGCTTTATGCTTGTAGTCATTTAGTTCTTCAGCAAGATAAATGCCGTAATTCTGGAATTCGCGGGAAATGTATTTGTCCTGAGTTGGATTGAATTTCTTGAGGATGTCTGAGATCTGATCCATGAAATTAGTATAGCATGCGAGACTATATTGAACGGTATAGACGTCTATGGTACTATGATCCAATCTTCATGACGTACCCTGTAAAATTTGAAATCGAATTGAAAAAAAATCTCAATGCTGGGCTTTACATTGCTCTTGAAGGAATCGACGGGTCGGGCAAAACTACTCAGGCAAGAGAACTCCAAAAGTATTTTGAAGGCCTGGGCATGACTGTTTTTCTTACGCATGAGCCGAGACGTGACGGCGTGATAGGACCACTCATACACGACGTATTACAAGCAGAAGTTGCTATCCCTGAGGTTGCCATCCAATACCTTTTTGCAGCTCAAAGAGTCGTGCATCTTGAGGAAATGGTAATTCCTGCCTTGCAGCGTGGAGAAGTTGTGATCTCTGACAGATGCTTTTGGTCATCAATTCCGTACGGGTTGCTCGATCGATTTGAGTCCTCGAATGAGACTGCAGAGCGCCTCCTTGCAACACTATCTGTACTTTCCATGTACCATGAATTCATTACTCCGGATATGGCGCTATTTCTTGATGTTGACGTCGAGACCGCAGGTAAAAGGATAGCCGCAATCAAAAGAAAAGTGGAGATCTATGAAAAAAAGGATAAGCTTCAGAGAGTCAGGAATGGATATGAATTTCTTCTCAACAAATTTCCGGATCAGCTTGTCAGAATTCATGCAGAAAGACATATTGATGAGGTAACAAAAGAAATTGTTGAGATGCTCAGAAAGGTAAAAAAGTGAGCAATGCGCTATCCTGTCAAATTTGAAAAAACGCTTCGCCGCAATCCCTATAAAGGTCTTTATATTTGTCTTGAAGGGATTGATGGCTCAGGAAAATCTACTCAGGCTGAAAAAATAAAAAAGCATTTCGAAAAAAGCGGAAAAAAAGTGACAGTAACTTCGGAGCCAATGGCTGAAGGTCCAATTCAAAAGTTGATCCGCGATGCACTTTTTGCAAAAGTAAAAATTCCCCCCCGGGCTTATCAAGCATTATATTCGGCTGATCGAGGAGTCAATCACGCAACGGTAGTTGAGCCTGCACTCAAGAGAGGAGAGGTGGTGTTAACGCACCGCAGTAATTGGTCAACTATTCCACATGGAATTATTGACCTTGGTCAAGAGTATAGTTTTAGCCATAAAGCCTGGCCTATCGCAACAGCTCATGGTCTTTTGTCTTACTACCACGAATTCATAAATCCTGATATTACTTTTTACCTCAAAATCAGCGCCAGAAAAGCAGTCGAAAGGCTCAAGAGCATGTCAAAAGTAAAAGACGGATATGAGAAGGGGGAAAAGTTGGCAAAAATAGTTTACGGGTACGATACCGAGGTCGCCAAATTTCCGGAAGAGTTCACTGTCATTGATGGAGAGCAAGAGGAAGATGAAGTAACCAAAGATATTATTGACATAATTGAGAAGAGATCGTACAAATAATACTTATGATTCTGGGTCCACAAAAATTACTAGAGTTAGTAAAAAAAGAAAAGTTGGTGACAGGTCTTGCGGAGCGGGAGCTTACCAATCCTGAAGGTGCAGGGTTTGATCTTCGGCTTGGAGAAGTGCATAAAATTACCGGTGGGACAGCATTTTTGGGTGAGGAGGAGCGTCAGACTCCGGACATAGAAACAATACTGAAATACAATCCTAAGAAAAAACAGTCAATTACTATTTTCCCCAACGAGTTTTTTTTGGTAACGACAATTGAGGAGGTCAATTTACCAAAAGACCTGACGGCAAATTTCAAGCCCAGAACAACAACATTCAGAAGCGGACTTTTTTTACGCACAGGGAATGTGGCTCCGGGATACAAAGGAAAACTTTCTTTTGCAATAAAAAATGAGGGGCCACTACCTGTCACAATTGAGCTCGGAGCACGTATCATTCATATCCAATTCATTTGGGTTGACGGCGGAGGAGCAATGTATAGGGGGCAGTGGCAAGGAGGACGGGTCGCCGCAACAAAGAAAGAAAAGCAAGTATGAAGATTGCAATCATTGGCAGCATGAAATTTGCCAAGGACATGGTGAAGCTTAAAAAAGATCTCGAAGATCTAGGTCACGAAGTATCAATCCCTGTAGGAACAGAACCCCATCTAACAAATCCTGACTTTGTCGAAAACCTTGTTGAAAATCTACAGTTTTGTATAGAGCAAGATGTCATGAGGGAGAATTTCCGTCAGGTTGCTGATAACGACGGAATAATTGTGTTGAATAAAAGAAGAAATGAAATGGACGGTTATATCGGTACTTCGGCCTTGCTCGAAATGGGAATTGCCCATTTTTTGGGTAAGAAAATTTTTCTCTACCATCCCACACCGCACTTCAATGACGTTAGGTGGGCACATGAGGTTGCAATCATGCAGCCGATTGTTATAAACGGCGATTTATCCAAGATAGGGTAAACAATGTATCTCATTGACAAGCGCTATTTCGCGATTTATATTTGAAACATTCTATGGCAGTAAGACATCCCGAATATCAATACCTCGATTTACTCGATGAAATTCTCAAAAAAGGTGAGAAAAAAGTTGACCGCGGGACCGATGTCGTTTTGTATTCCGTTTTTGGCCGCCAGACACGTTATGACTTGTCAAAAGGTTTTCCGTTACTAACTACAAAAAAAGTCTACTGGAAAGGTGTTCTGCACGAGCTCTACTGGTTTATGAGTGGGCAGACTAACATAAAATATTTGGTTGATAACAATGTACAGATTTGGACAGACTATCCATACAAGATTTATCAAGGGAAAAATCCAAAGAGTACATTATCGAAGGAAGAGTTTGTTGAGAAGATTAAAACCGACAGTAAGTTCGCAAAACAGTGGGGGGAGTTGCCACGAATATACGGAGAACAATGGAGAAAATGGCCTACCAGGACAAAGGGTCGCACTATCGATCAGCTTGCATGGGTTATGCAAGAGATGAAAGACGACCCTGATGCAAAAAACCTCATCGTCAACTCCTGGAATCCCGAATATTTATACACGATGGCGACTAATGAAGATGCTTCGCGATATCCGATTTGCCACAATATGTATCAGGTCTCTCGTCGCGGCAACAAACTCTCACTTCAGCTCTATCAAAGAAGTGCAGACATATTTCTGGGAGTACCTTTCAATATTGCATCATACGCTTTACTCACCATGATTTTGGCGCATATTGCGGGCCTTGAGCCGGGGGAATTCGTGCATACATTTGGAGACGTCCATATTTATGAAAATCACATACCGCAAGTGAAAGAGCAATTAAAAAGAAAGCCCAAGAAATTCCCGACGATAAAGTTCACTAAAAAATTCAAGAGCATTGATGACTTCAGGCCGGAGGACGTTGAGCTTGTCGACTACGACCCATATCCAATGCTCAAAGCGGAGTTGACAGTGGCCGGTGGGCTTTATGACAAAAAGACCGGCAAGATGGCCAAATAGGCTATAATATTTCCAATGAATGATCTAATCCCAACGGTTGGTGTTATTGCAATTTCTGATGGTCGTGTGCTTTTAGTGCGCCACGAAGATGGAGCAGGGCACCTGACAGGAGTTTATGGCCTACCATCCGGTAGGATCAACAACGACGAGTCGGAGCAACAAGCAGCAGCCCGGGAGTTCCATGAAGAAACAGGTCTTTATGCCAAAGACATAGATTTTACCGAGTTTAAAAAAAACTATTATATAGCCGATATTCCCAGAAAAGACGGAACTATAAAAAGATTTGGATGGAGAGTTTTTAAGGTGAAGAATTTTTGGGGTGAGCTTCAATCAAGTGAGGAAACAACTCCTGAGTGGGTCGCTTTAGAAAAGTTAAGCAATCTTGAAAATGAAAATAAGCTTTTGCCCAATACAATTACTGCAATTAACAATTCATTAAAGTAATGAAAATATACGTAAGCCACTCAAAGAATTTTGACTATAAAAATGAGCTTTATAAACCGTTGAAAGATTCAAAGTTACCCGTTGAATTCATATTCCCACATGAGAAGAGAAGCGAGCCGTTTGATTCAAAACTACTGTTAGAAAGGCATGGATGTGACTACATATTAGCTGAGGTCTCAACCCCCTCAACAGGGCAGGGTATAGAGCTAGGGTGGGCAGATGTTTACAAAATTCCAATTGTTTGTATCTATAAAAAAGGGTCAAAACCTGCGGGTTCGCTTAAAGTTATTACAAATACAATTGTCGAGTACAAAAACCTCACGGATTTCATAAATAAATTTGCGAAGCAATTTGGTTTGAATATAGCTTGATAACGACGACAGCACTTCCGTCACAGGACACTTTCAATAAGTAGATTCATAGGATATTATTGATGGGTGATTACGGTAAAAAAAGCCGAAAGCTTGGTTCTTAAAGAGGCTAAAAGTTATGGTGTTGAAAAAGTCAATTTTTTAAATACTCTCAACAGGGTTTTGGCAAAAGACATTTCAGCAGACAGAGACTATCCCCCCTTCAATAGAGCAACAATGGATGGGATAGCAATAAGTTTTGATGCTTATAAAAAAGGCATACGTGAATTCAGAATTGCCTCAACTCTTTCTGCAGGACAAAAACCTAAAAACATAAAAAACCCCGGAGAATGTGTAAAAATCATGACAGGGGCTGCTTTACCTTCGTCTTGCGACACTGTAATTCCGGTTGAGGATTTAATGATTAAAGATAATATTGCAATTGTTTCGACCAAAAACGTTGAAAAAGGACAATTTGTACACAAAAAAGGCGTTGACAAGAAAAGGGGAGACGTGGTTATTGAAAAAGGACAAATTGTCACTTCTGAAATGATCCCTGTTCTGGCAAGCGTAGGAGCTAAGGATGTTGCGGTTACAAAACTTCCAAGAGTTGTAATCATTTCAACCGGAGACGAGTTGGTAAATGTTGATCAAAAGCCTGATAGTTATCAGATAAGGCGCTCCAATGACTATGCTATATGGTCGGTTATATCAGTATATGGAATAAAAGCCGATGTAGTCCATGTAAAAGATAATAAGGATGAAATAAAAAATAATATCAGAAATTTTTTACAGAAATATGAGGTAATAATTATTTCGGGCGGTGTTTCTAAGGGAGATTTTGACTATGTATATAAAGTGCTGCAGGATTTAATCGTTAAAAAAATATTTCATGGTATCGCCCAAAAACCGGGCAAGCCCATGTGGTTTGGAAAATATAATAACCGCGTTGTAGTTTTTGCGCTTCCCGGAAATCCAGTCTCATCTTTTATGTGTATTAATAGGTACTTTCTGCCGTATCTTAAGAAGTGTTTGGGAGTAGCAGGAAAGTCTGCAATTGATACTGCAGTTTTAGAATTTGATGCTCCTGCAAATCCGGAACTTACTCTTTTTACTCAAGCATGTATAGAAACCGACAGAAATGGAAACCTTCTTGCAAAACCAATTGTTCATAATGGTTCAGGGGATTTTATGAGCATGATTGGGGCTGATGTTTTTGTAGAATTACCCCCAAGTATAAAGCCGTATAAGAAGGGTTCTATTTGTAAAATCTGGCCGATTAAAGGTTTGTTATGAAGAGTCAACGTAATATAAAAGAACTGTATGGTCTTGTTTTGGCAGGAGGAAAGAGTCAGCGCATGGGGCACGATAAAGGACTTATCAAATGGCACGGAGTTGAGCAGAGATATTTTTTGGCAGATTTATTGAGTAAATTCTGTGAGGAAGTTTTAATTTCAATAAGATCAGAACAAAAAGAAGAGATCAAAGCCGGGTATGAAACGATTGAAGATTTTTATCAAGGCTTAGGGCAATACGGTGCAATTCTTTCTGCTCTTGAAAAATACCCTGAAAAAGCTTTTATTGTTATAGCCTGCGATCTTCCTTTGATTGATAGTAAGGCAATTGAAGAGCTTATAAAAAACCGTGATCTTGAAAAGTTGGCAACGGCTTACAAGAGCAGAATTGACGGTCTTCCTGAGCCATTGGTTGCAATATGGGAGGCAAAAAGCAAAAAAAGACTCCTTGAACTTTTAGATGAAGGTATAACTTGTCCCAGAAAAGCGCTTATAAAAAGCCGTGAGAGTGTAAAGCTTATAGAGCCTTCATATCCTGAGTTGACAATGAATGTAAATACTCCTGATGAAATAAAAAGAGCGCAAGAAATCATCAAGGAAAGGGGAATAGGCGCATGATTGATTTGATGCGCTATTCTTGTCAGTTGTCTCTTTCAGGGTTTGGCAAGAAAGCACAGGAAAAACTCTTCAAATCAAAGGTTTTGGTTGTCGGTGTGGGTGGACTTGGTTGTCCTGTGAGTGTTTATTTAACTGCTGCTGGGGTTGGAGCAATTGGTATTTGTGATTTTGACAACGTTTCTTTGAAAAATTTGCATAGGCAAATTTTGTATGAGGAAAAAGATGTAGGAAAGAGTAAAGTTAGGGTTGCGACAAAACGCTTAAAGAAGCAAAATCCAAGTGCAAATATTGTTGGTATCATTGACAAAATAACCTCAAAAAATGTTTTAAAAATTATTGAGGGGTATGACATTATTGTTGATTGTACTGATAATTTTGGAACACGTTATCTTCTCAACGACGCGTGCGTTATTCTAAAAAAACCTCTGGTGTATGGGGCAATTTTTCAATTTGAGGGACAGGTAAGCCTTCTTAATGTCAGAAATAGTAACGGTACTTATTCTGCCAATTACCGTGATATTTTCCCCTCGGCAGATGATGTTTCTGTTCCAAACTGTGATGAGGGTGGGGTTATTCCGACAATTGCCGGTGCTATCGGTTCTGTTCAGGCAAACGAGGTTATAAAATACATTACTGGAGTAGGTGAGCTTCTTGTTTCCAGGCTTTTCATTTTCGATGCAAAGAATTTAACAAGTACAAAAATTGAACTTCCCACTGTCTCAAAATTCAAAATAAGTGTGATAGAAGATATAGAAGTACCGTTAATAACAGTTTTAGAACTTAGAAGAGCATTTCAACAGAGGAAGTTTGAGCTTTTTGATGTAAGAACAGAGGAGGAGTATGGAAAATTTAATATTGGAGGAAAAAATATTCCGCTTGATGAGCTGAATAACCGTATTTCTGAACTGCCACTTGATAAGTCTTTGGTTTTCTACTGCAGATCTGGTGCAAGAAGCGCACAAGCTGTAAGACAAATTTTAAATTTCTATCCAAAAGCAAACATTACTAGTCTTGATGGTGGAATTCTTGCGTGGCAAGACAAGGCAATTACGGGTTAGCAGATATCCACTCTTCACCGTTTTCGTAGACCTCTTTTTTCCAGATCGGAACGGTAGTTTTAAGCGTGTCAATGATATATCTGCATGATTGGAACGCTTCTTTTCTGTGCGGGGCCGAAACAGCAACTATAACTGCTGTTTCGCCGACTTTAAGCTCACCTTCTCTATGGTGAATTATTACTTTTCTTATTCCCCATTTTTTTATTACATGTTTTGCAATTTTCTCCATCTCGTGCTTTGCCATTTTTCCATACGTTTCGTATAAAAGATGCTTAACTTTTTTCCCTTTTGTTTTATTCCTGACTGTTCCTATAAAAACATCGATCCCACCGGCTCCATCATCTTTCACAAATTCTATGCACTTTCGGGTATTTAATTTTCTTTTACTGATTGTTACATCAAACATTTGTTAGCCACCGTTTGTTGGGGGTATGATGGCGACTTCGTCACCATCTTTAAGTTTTGTGTAGTCTTTTGCATAAGATGCATTAACTGCGAGCAAAAAACTTGGGAGTGTACCCAATTTGACGTATTTTGAGAGCAACACTCCTTTTAACTGCTTGACAGAAGTATTACTATCAATACTTAAATTGAATTTTTCTTTTCCGATGATGTCTTTTGAAACTCCAAAAGTAAGTATTGTGATAACCACTTCAAAAGTATTATAGCATCAGCTATCCTGGGAATTATTGCAAAGACCTAGTGTTAATTTCAGCGGTGTTTTTTTACCAAGGAATTATTCACAAGTCTTGCTTGAATATATAATAGTATGACTGCAAGCATTAAAACGGTGATGTCTGAGATTGTATGTAATATGCCTAAAGAGATGATAAGAGTTGTTGCGCCTGCGGGGGGATGCTCAACGGAAAAAAGAACCATAAAGAATGATGTAAGAGCAATTGAGAGGATTGCAGCCAGAATAAATTGAATTGATATTCCCGAAACAATCATGGCAGGTGTATTTGCAAGTCCAAAAACAACAAGGGATGTGTATCCACAAATGGCACCTACAAGATGTCCAAAAATTGTATTTTTGGCAGAGACAATTTCAGCGGTTGGTTTTGTGGCCAGTAAAAAAGCGGTAGGTCCAAGTGAGGGAAAAATGAAGGGTTGCTGCAAAACAAATGCAATTGTTCCAAGCGTTGAGAGCAGTGAGCCAGTGAAAACAAAAGTTGTAAAAGAGAACTTAATTTTATTACTCATTGGGTGACAATCTGCAAAAAGAATTTAGATGGATGCTTCCCAGTCAAAGAATACACCATCCTCACGGTAGCCGCCTTTTCCTCTGCCGATATTTTTAAAGTCCTTTACAAATTCAATCGACCTTAGATATTTTGCCATTTTAAAGCCCAGTCTTCTTTCACATCTCATCCTAAGCGGTGCTCCGTATTTTATAGGCAAGGTTTCGTAGTTCATTTCATATGCAAGCATGGTTTGCTTGTCATACATATCACTAAGTCTTAGAGATGTGTAATAATATGCGCCTTTATCATCCATATCATGACAATGAAAAACAACATATTTTGCGTCCTTTGTCGGCTTGCAGAGTCTTACAATTTCTAACATTTGTATTCCTCCCCACTGTGCAACACCGGACCAGCCTTGAATACAGTTATGTTTGGTTATCTGCTCATGTTTTGGTAGGTCTTTAAGATCTTTAAGTGTTAGTTCTTGTGGATTTTCAACGAGTCCGTCAATTTTTAATTTCCAGTCGGCAAAATTATTTTCCTTAAGTTTTTCATATTCGGGGGTTTTTGGAGGGTAGCCATTCACCCTGAAAAATGGTGATATGTCACTTTTCTTATAATGCTGTCTTGAGTCCATCCAGCCGAAGATGAAGTGTACGATTGGGACATAAAATGCTGTCAAAATTCTTCTTAGTCTCATTTGATCCGCAAGCGTAAAAAGTGTTATCCAAATGTTGAGCGCAACAACCAGAGTTAAGGCAGAAAATAGTATGGTTGCTGCAAGAAGAAGATTGCCTTCGGTATTCCCAAAAGTTATCCTTCTGACACTTTCCGAAAAATGAAAAACCATAGCCATGGTTATGTGTACAAGAACAAATAAAGAAAAAGCAATCATACCTAAAAAATGAATACTTCTTGCGACTTGTCTTCTATTTCCAAAAATTATCAAAAAGCGTGGGAACCGACCGATAAGTGCGGGTGACATGGCAAGACCGGTCAAAACCATAAGCGGTGAAAGTATAAAAATAACGCCTGTATAAGAAAGTTGCTGCAGGGCATTGTAGGGTGACGCAAGCGATGCGACAGGTGCATTAAATGTAAGGTATGCAAACATTACATCAATTGCTCTTTGAAAAATACCAATATCAGTTGGAATTATTCTTTGCCATTCGCCAAAAGCAAAAAGGTAGATTATATAAATAAATCCTGTAGCAAGCCATATTATGGAAGCAGTAAAATGCCAGTGTCTTCCCGAACCTAAATTGTGGGTTCCTCCCGGAAGGGCCAGTGGGCCAGGATTTTCAGGCTCATCAAGTGCTGTCCACAACCTGTCTTTAGGCATTACTTTTTTACCAAACTTCAGCCAGTGATTGTCATCGGTAGTGTGATCTGTCCAATAAAGCTTTGGGTGGTCAGAGAGTATTTGGATGCCACTCCTAATAAGAATTACCATGCAGAAGATGTTGATTAGGTGGGCTATCCTTACGATAAATGATATGTAACCAAAATCATTCATAAGCGTATCTTAGTAAAAGTATACACTAATGAAAAAGAAGTCGACAGTGTTTTTTAAAAGTAAGATAGCTAATATATACGGATGCAGGTTGCTGGTTTTGACCCATCATCCTCAAGATAACCAATATAATCCGATCCAATACCGGCTCGTTTATCCGACCATTTATATATACAGGGTATTTTTTCCTGAAGTCCAGTTTCCTCTAGAGAGTATACCTTTGATCCAAAAAGAGCGATGGGAGGGCTGTCAATAATTTCCGGATGTGCGATCAGTATGGCTGCACCTTCTTGAATAGTGGGGCTATTTTTATCAGGTGCCTGTACATCCCGCAAATCTCTATCATCATCGGTTTTTAATAAGGCAATATAAGGATTTTTTGATGTTTTTACCTGACATGCAAGCGTATCGACTACATGGTAATAGAACCCAGCAAGTCTTAACTGAAGTTGTGGAGGAATCCTCGGTTCAACAACAACAAGGCAGTTGGATAGTTCAATTGAGGTATCTCGTGGCAGTTGTAGTCTGGGTATGGAAGATAAATAATCTTCTACTGATAGACCAAGTCTTGTATGAAAACCCAATTTTAAAAATTTACCAACTTGTCTTTCCCATTCATCGAAAGTTATGGATGAGTTTTCTTTATTCGGAACTTCCTTTGAATGGTAAAAGTGAAATTGTTCTTTTGGCACGATTGAAGGATAATATATTAGCTATGCCTTTTTCAATGCTTGAATTATTTCGCTAGAGCTTGATACTTAGTTCAAGATCTATTATTCTTACTTCATGAAGATTTCACTCATTGCTGTAATTGGGAAAAACCGTGAGCTGGGACGTGGTAATCAGCTGATATTTCAAATTCCGGAGGATATGAAATTTTTTCGAGAAAAAACTAAGGGGCATGTTGTTATTATGGGTAGAAAGACTTATGAGTCAATTGGCCATCCTCTACCAAACCGAACGAATATTATAATAACTCGTGATTCTAGATACATGATTCATGATCCGAGTGTTAGGGTTGTTAATTCAATAGATGAGGCATTAGAATACGGTAAATCAGTAGAGAAGAGTGAGGTATTCGTTATAGGTGGAGC
>CAZPUU010000017.1:8218-19064 GCA_964589835.1 uncultured Gammaproteobacteria bacterium | reverse complement strand
CAATCATACCTAAAATAACAGCGATGTCGGATGTTATCTGAAGCACTGGAAGATACAACAAAGCTCGATACTTCTTTACGTATTTATAGTTTTTCAAAATTGCCCAAAGAGCGTAGAGAAGAAATGCACACGCAAGAAATGATGGGATACTAGTATTTCCGGAATAGAGGAAACTTAAAACCAAGCAAAACACCACAAGATATCTCAGAAATAATATTGGCGTCTGAAATCTAAAATACATAGCTGCACCATCGCCTTTTGCGTAACTGAATAATTGATAAAAAGCTCCAATCAAATCTTTTTTTTGTGGCCACCAGACAAATGCGTTCTTTTCGATAAAAAAATTAAATCCGCTCTTTTTCATTTTTTGTGCGAAAACCAGATCCTCGCAGGTATCTAAATACTCCGGGTACCCACCGGTTTTTTGCCAGGCACTTTTTTTAAAAGCTATCGAACGGGAGGACGGAAGAAATTCTTGAGTAACCTTATCGGACATAACGCTTGTATAACATGCCAAACATTTTTCAAATACATTTTTTGTTTTTGGTTTGTAAAATCCCGCAACTACATCAATTTTTTTATCAGCAAAAGGTGTTGTGATCTTCTCGAACCAAAACCTGTCCAAAACGCACCCTGCATCGGAAACAGCAACAAGATCATTTTTTAAATTTCTTATTGCCCAATTTCTTCCCTTGGATCTATTGCTTTTTTTTACTAAAAGCCTTGCTGTACCTTTTGGAAATTTGGCGACGAATTCATTAACAATATCGGGTGTCCCGTCTGAAGATTTAGCATCGACAATAATAATTTCGCTAGGAATAACTGATTGGGAAAGAAGAGAATTTAAAAGTCTTCTTGTCCCTTCCTCGTCATTAAATACCGTTGCGATAAATGCTGTTTTCATTTTTTTTGTTACTGTATAATATCATGAATGTCGCAGGCATATACTCTTTCTATTGCAAGTCTGCTTATATTTTTTATATTTCTTCTTTGTATTTTTATAATAAGAAAGCGAAAGAAATTTATCTTCTTTTTTCTTCTTGGCGCATCGCTCTTACCGTTGTTTTCGATATTCAGAACCGGAGTATACGAAAGCGGAGATTTTGCAATAAATATTGAAAAAGCCGTGGACCTTTACCACTCTTTGTCTTATGGAATTTTTCCGGTTAACTGGGCTTTCATTCTTAATGCAAATTATGGGTACCCGCTTTTTATTTTTACCTATCCCCTTCCGTACTATTCGATAGTTCTTTTCAAACTTGCAGGATTTTCATTTATTGACAGTGAAAAAATCATTATGGCTGGTGCATATATCCTGTCAGGAACGGGCATGTATTTTTTTGCAAAAAAGTTTTTCAAACCACTTCCTTCTCTTGCAGTAGCTATATTTTATCTATATGCACCTTATCATCTTGTGGATTTGCACTTTAGAGTTGCCCTCGGCGAGCTCTTTGCATATGCTGCCATCCCTTACGTCCTTTTATCATTATTTGTTTTTGTCAAAAAACAAAAATTTATTAATGGAGTGTTCATTTCCATATCATACTCAGCACTGCTACTGTCGCACCAGGCAATCACACTGGTAGTAACACCATTTCTTCTCTTAACAATATTTTTTTTGAATCAAAAAATCGGAACTAAAATGTATGCATGCATGTTTCTCATAGTCGGAGTGCTTGCAACCACATTCTACTGGCTGCCGGTGCTGTCAGAATTGCAATATACCCATCAGATGACATATAGCCAAAATATTTCATTTGAAAACCCTCAACTATATCTAGTTTCTCCATGGAAATTTGGACTTCTCTTTCAAGGCCCAGTGGGACAACTATCATTTCCAATCGGGTTTATTCAACTGACATTACTTTTCATCTCAATTTTTTTATTATTGTCGGGAAAAGTAAAAGAAAATTTCGTAAAACCACTAATTCTTCTCCTCCTGACATCTGCAATTCTTTTCTTCCTGCTATTTCCGTTGTCAGAGCGGGTCTGGAAAATCCTTCCTTTTATGACTAACTTCCAGTTCGCATACAGATTAATGTTACCGATATCTCTTGTGACAGCTGTTATTGGCGGAATTGTTATGATGCATATTAAAAATCCCCGCATAGTGTATCTCATTATTTTTATATCCATTTTCTCAACAATTCTTAATTGGGGCGGACGAAGATTTATAGCCGACATAACCGAAACTTATTTAGTGCAGCATGCTTCTTTAAGCACCTATGAGGCGGAGGGGCTACAACCGGCTGCTCCCAAATGGACCGAATTTTCAAATCCATGGATACAACTCCCCCCTAAAGAGGTTATAGAAATGATATCGGGAGAAGGCACAATAAAAAAATTGAAAAGAACACCTATCTCACATGAATACCTCATAAGAGCGCAGGAACACATTGCCATACAAGAAAATACCCTTTACTTTCCCGGGTGGAACCTATATATAAATGGAAAGAAACAACCAATTGTTATATCAAAAAAACCTATGGGCACAATCCAATTCACCCTCACTCCCGGTGTTTACCATGTAAGCCTGCAATTCGAAGATACTCCCGTTCGTTCTTTCTCAAAAATCATAAGTCTTTGCACCTTGTCACTGCTGGGAATTCTAGCTGTTCACTTTAAAATATCAAAATATGTTAGATAGATATCATATGTTTCCCGTAAATTTAGCACTCCTGGCTATTGTTTTTGCGGGTTATGTTTTTTATCGCTATGTGTACCCAAGAAAAAATCCTGGAAAAATAGTACTGCTTTTATTCATTTCTCTGTTGCCAATAGTAAGCATTTTTCGAGCCGGTGCTTATGAAAGCGGAGATTTTATTCTTCATCTTTACCGTGCGGTTGACTTCTATAAGGCGATTACCGAGGGCATATTAATACCATCATGGGCGGAGCGTCTTAATGCTTCTTTTGGCTATCCGTTATTCATATTCATAAATCCCGCACCTTACTATTTCATTAGCTTATTTCACGGACTGGGCTTTTCATTTATAGCGGCCATGAAAATTTTTCTTGCATCAACATACGTACTCTCGGGATTATTTATGTTCATCCTCGTCAAAAGGATGTATAAAAATGAGTCGGCCGCTTTTTTTTCAGCAATTATCTATTTATTTTCGCCGTATCACCTGATCGACCAGCACTTCAGAGTAGCGGTAGGTGAAATAGCAATTTTCACAACATTACCCCTTCTGCTTTACTCAATAGTTCGATTGTCTGAAAAAATAAAATTCTCAAACGTACTCTTTGTCAGTCTTTGTACATCTATCGTTATCCTTTCGCACCAAGCAATGGCTTTTTTTGCTATTGCCCTAAGCTTTTTCTTTACAATTTATTTCTTATTGAGAGAAAAACTGATCAAAAAAGTACTGCCGTACTATATTATTGCAACGTTATGCGGGGTTGTGGCTGTTTTTTACTCACTTTATCCGTATATTTTTTACAATAAATACATCAGTTCCGATTCATATAGTCTCGTATCGTTTACCAGATTCCAAGATATTCTTTTCAGTCCTTACAGATACGGCCTGCTACTCCAAGGGCCGGAAGGGCAACTGAGCACCATTGTCGGATATGCTCAAATTTTTGTACTTATATCATCTATTGTATATTTTGCAAGAAAAAAAACCGGAAAGCAGGCAAAAGACTTGTTATTCTATCTCATGTTGATTGCCATTCTTATATTCCTGATCTTGCCGCTCTCAGAACCGGTTTGGCAAACCATTCCGCTGGTTAGATTATTGATCATATCCTCAAGAATGTTACTTTTTATATCGGTTTTTATATCGCTACTTTCGGCGGTCTTTTATTTGTCAGTTCTTAAAAAAAGGCAATTTCTCGCTTCAATGTTGCTCATTCTTGCAATAACAACCTCTATTCTCAACTGGGGCTCGAGGGGAATGGTACATATTGACGACAAAACAATTTCGAGTCAAGCACCGACAAGCACCTCACAAGGAGAGGGTTGGGGAATAGGAATCCCGAAATGGATAGGAAAATCTGGATTTGAAAAAGTCGTCCCCACATCACAAGCAGAAATAGTGAAAGGGAAAGGAACTATCAAAAATTCAACAAGAACTTCCACGTCGCATGTGTATGTAGTTGCTTCGGATGAACCCTTAGAAATTCTTGAGAATACGTGGTATTTTCCCGGTTGGAATGCTTACATTGATAATAGAACAACTTCAATTCGATATACCGAAAAGGATCACTTGGGAAAAATGATTATTCCTGTGCCGAGTGGACTTCATAAAATAGAGGTCATATACCGGGATCTACCGCTTCACGCTGCCCTGAAACAAATTTCGATACTGTTTTTTGTATTTGTTATTGTTTTTTACTTTTTTGTTTTTTTGAAAAGAATTTCAAGACGCTTCGGGAAATCAAAGCTATTTGCTCACCGGTAAGACCCGGATAAATCGGAAGAGATACAATTTGTTTTGAAATGATTTCACTTACCGGATATTTTCCACTCCCCCTGTAAGGCTTTTGCATATGAATAGGAACGGGATAATAAATACCTGCATGGATACCATTGTCCGATAAGAAATCAAAAAGTTTGTCCCTTAACTTCCGTGGTACCAGGATAGAATATTGATTAAACACACTGCCCGACTGCATCTGAGGCATAATAATTTCCGGGACAAAAGACAGTTTCATACTATATTGCTTTGCAATTTGCACGCGCCTTTTATTAAAATCCGGAAGCTTTTGTAATTGCACCGTTCCTATAGCGGCATTTATATCCGTCATCCGGTAGTTAAATCCAATCATCTCGTGATAGTACCTTTTTTTCATACCGTGATTTCTGAGCAATTTGATTTTCTCGTAATAGCTTTTTGTATTTGTCGTTACCATCCCCCCTTCCCCTGTAGTCATGTTTTTTGTCGGATAAAATGAAAAACACCCAAAATCCCCTATCGATCCTACTTTTTTCCCTTCAAAAACAGCTCCATGAGCTTGACATGCATCTTCAACAACTTTCAAGTTGTGTTCCTTCGCAATTTTATGAATTGCTGCCATGTCAGCAGGATTTCCAAAGAGATGCACAGGTAATATGGCCTTGGTCTTTTTTGTTATTTTCGAAACTATTTTTTTTGGATCGATATTAAAGGAGTCCTTTTCTATATCAACAAACACCGGTTTTGCCCCGGTGAATGTTATAGCATTTGCGGTTGCTATAAATGAAAAAGGTGTTGTTATAACTTCATCTCCCGCCCCTATGCCGCATGCAAGTAATGCCAAATGCAAAGCACAGGTTCCATTCGCAACGGCAACAGCGTATTTTACCCCGCAATACTTGGCAAATTCTTCCTCAAATCTCTCAACTTGTACTCCTTGAGCCAACATACCGCTTCTTAAAACGTTCAATACGGCTCTTTCCTCCCCTACACCAACCGTAGGACCGGCTATTTGGATTTTTTTTCTGTTTTGCATTGTAAACAAATGAAATCTTTTGGTTTTATTTTACTTTTTGTAATTATTCTTCCGCAGGCACATACATATCCCCTAAAAACAGCCGGATTACCAAAAACCAGAGTGTGTGGCATAACATCCCTTACCACAACAGAACCGGCTCCGATCATCGCAAAGTTACCAATTGTTATCCCGGGCAATACAACTGTCCCCGCACCTATCGACGAGCCTGATCTTACTGTTGTGACCCCTTTTTCCCAATCGCTTTCACTCTTAATAGTCCCGTCGGTAGTAATTGCCCGCGGGTATTTGTCGTTTGAAAAACATACATAAGGACCCACAAAAACACCGTCCTCAATAATTGCCATCTCGTAAATCGAAGCATAATTTTGGATTTTGACGTTATTGCCGATTTGGCAATTTCTATCTATATACACTCCTTTTGCCAGAATGCAATTGTTCCCGATGGTAACCCCTTCTCTTACTTGTGTGCCGTGCCAAACAAAACAATTTTTCCCCAATGTTGAGTCTTTCGATACTTCTGCAGTTTTGTGAATCATAATAATTATGCCAATGCTATTTTTAACGCATCAACCGCATGTCCGGAATCAATTTTCTTATCCTTTTCTATCGCATTCAGAAAATAGAGAATCTCTTCCTCCAAAGGCTCCTTCTTTTCAACCGCAATGCTGATCCTGTCGGGGTCGGTGAATTGCAAAATATAATCCGAATATCCTTTGCTTGCCTGCTTGAATTTGCTGAAGTTGCTTTTGTAAAATTCTATAGTTTGGGTTATATAATCAAGCTCGAAATATCCATTCGTCCCCGTCACATTCATTTTCCTGATTTTAACCGGGCTGATCCAATTGGCTTGAATATATACCGATGCTTTATTTTTGTATTTCATAAAAAACTCCACCGAATCCTCCCTCGTTTTGGTATGAAATTTTTGCTTGTTAATGCAGAGTTCTTTCGGCAAATCATCGAGTAAATAATTGGCGATATCTATATCATGAATTGCAAGATCAACGGCTATGTTGGCATCTTTGATTTGAGGTGGAAAACCGCCAACCCGGCGGATAGCTATTGCACAAATTTTTCCCAGTTCGCCGCTTTGTATCAATTCTTTTGCTTTAACGACGGCAGGATTATAACGTTCTGTATGACCAATTAACAATTTGACGTTGTTTTTTGCAGCTGTTTTTAAAAGTTTTCTTGCCTCGCCAACTGAGGAGGCAATCGGCTTTTCCAGCAAAACGTGAATTTTTTCCTCTAGACAAATTTGAGCGACTTTGTAATGAAGAGATGTCGGCACACAAATCGATACAAGGTCCGGCCTTTCGGCGGTAATCATTTCAAAAAAATCCTGATAAAAATTGGGTCCAGAGGAGCTGAGGAATTTCTTTCTGGCTGTATCCGTGTCGGAAACGGCAACAAGTGTGGTGTTATTGATTTTGGAAAATGTTCGCACGTGGTTCATCCCCATATTGCCGATCCCGATGACTGCAGCTCTTAACATAAAATGTAATTCATTATACAATTCATTTCTCCTTTTAAAAGCTTTCGGATTGAATGCACCTTCTCTTTACTCTGGTTTTATTTTGTGCAAGAATTAGCGATATTATTTTGAATATAAAATGGAAAAAAGGATAACGGTTTCCTTCTGCATACCCCTCTACAACGAAGAACAAACACTTCTTAAATCACTGACAAGAATCGAGCTTGGACTTGCAAAAACCGTGGGGCCGGATAATTTTGAAATCGTGCTTGTTGATAATGGAAGCACCGACTCTACAAGAGAACTGTTAAAACAAATCAACAACCCGCATATTAAAGTTTTTTATATAAATAAGAAGGGACAAGGTCTTGCTTACAAAAAATGCATTAAAGAAGCAGTATGCGAATACATCCTTCTTTCTGCAATCGATCTCCCGTTCGGGTTTGGCGATTTGGAGCAATTCCTTGATAAAAAACGCGAGAGCGATATCATTTTTGGCTCAAAAAACCATCCGTATTCCAAAATCAAAGTGCCTTTAACAAGAAAAGTCACTTCTTTCATCTACAATGCGCTACTCTCTGCCCTTTTCCGGATTAAAATCCGTGATACACAAGGCACTGTTTTTGCTAAAAAAAGCAGCATTCTTAAAATACTCCCTCTTTGCGATGCTCAAAACGCTTTTTTTACAGCACAAATCGCAATCTATGCCCAAAAATATAGGTTATCAGTCACTGAAATTCCGGTAAAATACAATGCCGGAAAAAAAGGGGCGAGAAAATCCAGGTACAATATTCCTCTGGATGGAAGCAAAATGCTGAACTCATTGTTAAAAGAGTTTGTTAACAATCAATTTTTCAACAAACCCCACAAGCGCAAGTAAGTATTTGTCACATTCTCCCACGTCTGCTTTTTTGCCCACAAGTATCCACTTTCGGTCATTTTTTCTCCAGTTTTTGGATTTTTGAGGCTGTTGATCACAATTTGTGCGATTTCTTCACTATTTTTTGCGATATGTACATACTTATTGAAAGGCGAATCTATTAAATAGTCCCTTTTTATCGGATTGTCGTATACGGCAACAACTTCCCGCTTTTGAACTAATGCCTCAAGCATTGACAGATATCTTGACACAAAAATGAACCTGTTTACAGAAATATACTTTTCTATGTTCTTTTTGAATGGAATAATAACCACATCTGAAGGAATTTGAGGCTTTAGCTGCCCTTCTCCGATTACGGTAAGCTTAAAGCGCGGATATTTCTTCTTTATGAGTGCGTAAGCCTCAATATATTCCTTTATTCCTGTCTGATCGTCGAGTCGACCGAAAAAAACCGCCGATTGAGCATTTTTTGCCGTATTTTGCTTTGCCGGCCTTACTCCACCGTAGATAATTGAATCGGGATCGGCAAAATACCACTTTTTCATAAAGTTTCCGACACATATTGAACCGTTTGATAGTCTTTCCGAGAGTTTTCTTATAAGCCTTCTTCTATTTTTTACAGGATATCCCTCATACCCATGGAACGTAGTATAAACTTTCTTAAAAAAAAGAAGTGGCCGTAACGGCAGGATCCAGAAGAAAACGTCATGGGCATGTATGATATCGGCATCTCTTAAAATCCCAACATGAGCCAGCATCCATTTCCAAACATAAAATTTCTTTAGGAAAGCATTTTCTCCTATCGGAATACGAATCACCTTTACCGTACCGATTGTTTCTTCTCCGGGTAAGTCGTTCCGGTATTTTTCCGTCAAAATTGTCACACGGAACCCCTTTGCAGAAAGCCCGACGACCAATTCTTCCACATGCTTCTCGACACCCCCTATGTGAGGATGGTATAATCTGGTAAGAAATAATATTGTCTTATTTTGTTTCAATTTGATATAGATGATATTATTTAGATATAGTTAAAACAGTTAACTTTGGCTTGATATAGCGGGACGAAACAAAACGGCTCTTACTTTATCACTCAGCTAGACTAACTGCTAATTCCCATTCCGGTGTATCAATTTTTTGTATTGTATCAAATTTATTTTTCTTTCAATTGACAAAATATCAATGCACCCTCAAAATAAGAAAGTGACAAAAACATTAACTCAATAACTATGCAGATTTTTAGAAAAATTTACTACCTGCTTTTCGACTTGGTCCAGACACTTGTTATAGCCGGTGCAATATTTGTCGTCATTTATGCGTTTCTTTTCCGGCCGTATCAAGTTAATGGACACTCCATGGATCCAACCTTTTCGAATGGGGAATACGTACTGACCAACTTGATAACTCTACGTCTAAGTAAGTTAGAACGCGGAGACATAATTGTGTTTACCGCTCCACCCGATAAGGAAAAGGATTATATCAAACGGATTATAGGTCTGCCCGGTGATAGAATAAAATTATCAAATGGTGAAGTGTATCTCAATGGACAAAAGCTGGATCAATCACCTTTTCTTCCAGCAGGGGTCAGAACAAATGGGGGATCTTTTCTTGGAGAGGGAGATGAAGTAGTCGTTCCTGAGGATCAATACTTTGCCATGGGAGACAACCGTGATTTCAGCTCCGACTCAAGAGAATGGGGTTTTGTTCCAAAAAGTGCTGTTATAGGCAAGTCATTTGTCGTTTATTGGCCGCTCAATCAAACCAGAATGGTAAAACATACGTCTTTTTAGTGAATATTGCCAAAAAACGGCGTTTTTGAAGGGCTGAGTGCCACTTTAGCTTATCTTTATAAGCCTTTTTATCCTTCCAGAAGTTTTTGATAGATCCTTTTTAACTCTTCTCCTGTTTTATCTTCTGACCCTTTGATGGTGATAATGATCTTTCCGAGAGCTCTTGATTGGTCAAATTTAACATTCCAGCCATATCTTTCCCCTAAGGTCTTCGCCATTTCGTCTTGCTCGGGAATATATATTTTGTCGCTCTTTCTTTGAGGCTCTTTTTTCTGAATTTCAGCTTTAACTTGCCGAGCAACGTCCTCTGCACCCCGCACGCTTATACCCTCAACGAGTATTTTTTTGAACGCCTGAAGCATCAATTTGGGGTCTCCGATGGAAATAAGCGGCCTGACATGCCCCTCTGTAATAACTCCCGCAGCAAGAGCGTCTTTGATTGCGTCCGGAAGAGTCAAAAGCCGGATTGTATTTGAGATGTAAGGCAATGACTTTCCGACCCGTTTTGCAACTTCGGTAACGGACAAATTGAACTCATCAATGAGCCTTTTGTATGCCTGAGCACGCTCAATCGGGTTAAGATCCTCACGCTGAACATTTTCAACAATCGACATTTCAAGCATTTGCTGAGGCGTTGTTCTTTTTACAACAACAGGAACCTTGGCGAGCCCAAGGATTTTTGCCGCTCTCCATCTTCGTTCACCGGCAATTATTTGAAAACCTGCAGGTGTTTCTGCAACAACAATAGGCTCAAGTATACCCTGTTCCCGGATAGAATTAACAAGATCGGTAAGTGATTCAGGGGAAATAAGACCTCTTGGCTGAAGCGGATTTGGTTGCAGGAGTGATAAGTCCAGTTCGACAATAGACATTGTCATTTGGTTGTCCATAATTTTTCCTACTATACAACTTCTACTACTTTTTTTCCACGGGCAATTTTAAACTGGACAGTCCCGTCGGAAACAGCAAACAACGTATAGTCTTTCCCCATTGAAACACCGTTCCCGGCTCTGAATTTAGTTCCTTTTTGTCTGACGATTATATTGCCGGAAATGACTTTTTCTCCACCGTATTTTTTAACACCTAAGCGCTTTGCGATTGAATCTTTATTTCCTTTAACGGACCCTGCCGACTTTGTATGTGCCATTTATTCTTTTCCTCCTTTTATCCCTGTAATTTCGATTTTTGTGAGCTGTGCACGAAACCCGGCGACTCTTCTGAATCTGGCTTTTGCCTTGAATTTTGCAACTCTTACTTTTTCAC
>CAZPUU010000017.1:2550-8118 GCA_964589835.1 uncultured Gammaproteobacteria bacterium | reverse complement strand
GCGACTCTTCTGAATCTGGCTTTTGCCTTGAATTTTGCAACTCTTACTTTTTCACCTTTTGCTTGAGCAATAATTTTTGCCGTAACGCTCGCACCTTTTATGACCGGCGCGCCTACAATTGTTGCTTTTTCGTCGGATGTTAAAAGCACTTCATCAAAGGAAATATTTTTACCTGCCTCGCCTTCGATTTTGTCGATTTCAAGAGTTGCTCCGGGCGTAACTTTGTACTGTTTACCCGCCGCTTTTATAATTGCAAAATTCATAATGGTAAGTATTGTACCAAAAAAGTTACGATTTCACAATTACTATTGGGTTATCCTATTTCGATTGTTTGATGTTTTTTATTTTCGTATCCTATCGAGGAAATAATTCCCAGAAGGATAAAACTTGTAACAAGTGAGCTTCCACCGTAAGAAACAAAAGGTAAAGTAACTCCAATGATAGGCATCATGCCCATATTCATCCCGATATTTGTCACTGCTTGGGCAAGAATCAGAAAAAACACACCCATAACAATCAGGTATGCATATGGATCTTCAAGTCTTTGAGAAATACGGTAGATTCTATACAACAAAAAAAACATCAGGCCGATCACGCTTATTCCGCCTACGAACCCCAATCCCTCACTAATTGAGGCAAAAATAAAGTCGGTTTGCCGTTCGGGCAAAAATCTCAAAACCGATTGAGTGCCCTCACCCAAACCCTTCCCGAAAAATCCACCGCTTCCGATGGAAATGAGCGACTGTATCGCATTGTACGACGCGCCCGTCGGATCAGCGGTGAGGTTAAAAAGGGTATTCAACCGCTCCTTTTGATATGGTTTCAAAAACTGCATTATGAGGGGAGCAGGAGCGGAGAGAGCAACTATTGAAAGGAAATAATATTTCAGGGGAAATGAGTACATTAGCATCATGCCGGCAAATGAGGCAAGATACATAAGGGCTGTTCCCGTATCAGGCTGTCTAAGAACCAAGAAAAGTACAGGCAGCATTAGCCCAATGGACAAAAAATATTTCGTAAATACCGGAAACTTCGAAAATGCCAGAAAATGAGCTATCACGATAATAAAAAATGGCTTCAAAAATTCCTCAATTTGAAGATGAATACCGAATAGAACAAGCCAACTCTTGGATCCGTTTACTGTTGTTCCAAAGGTCAAAACAATCAAAAATCCAACGATAATGAATGCATACAGATATTTCGGATAAAGAGCAAAGAATCTGTAATCAATATTTAAAAACACAAAGTAAACAAAAACGCCGGCAGCAAGCAGTATTAATTGCTGCCTGAAAAAGGCGATATCGATAGAAAACAGCGTTGAGAGGCTGATAGCTACAAGAAGTACCGCAGGAATAAGCAGGGAAAAGTCAATTCTATGAACTGAGAACCGATTCATTTATGCAATTTCTACCTCAAAAGTGTCTGCGACTGTTATTTCCTGCACGAGAGCTTTCTTTTTTATTTCATCCGCATATTCTTCCGGCCAGGAGGGAAGCCTGACATTTACAAAATCGGACATACCGGTCCCTAATTCTTTTCTCCTTTTTTGAATCGACCTGATAATATCTCGTGCCATACCTGCCGCAAGATCAAGATTTGTCTCATCGGTCGAACCATCGATTCCGAATGTTTCCTCAACTCTTTGGAATATCAATTCCCTTACGTTGACCTCGGACAACACGACTGCCATAACCTCTACTCCAATTTCTTTCGGACCCGAATAGGTGAGCATCTTTATAGGCACTTTCACTTTGATCGAGTGCTGCTTTCGAAAGGCACTTACCGCAGACGCCAGATCCTGACCCATTTGCATATCTTCTTCCAGCTCGTCAGAAACCGATTCGGCATCAATTTCAGGCCAACTTTCAAGATGCACGGACTCACGGTCTGTCAGATTTCTATATATTTCCTCAGAAATAAACGGAGTAATAGGAGCAATTAGCCTTGAGAGAACAACAAGCACTTCATGCATTGTCTGGTAAAATGCATCACGGTCATTTTCACTCTCCGAGCTTGCTCCAACTCTGTCGCGTGAACGTCTAAGATACCAAGTAGATAACTCGTCGACAAATTTTTTGTATTGTCCGATAGCTGCAACCGTATCGTATCCGTCGAGTGATTTTGTCATCGCACTACCCAACCGGTGGAGTTTTGATTTGATCCATTTATCAAGAATGTTGTGAGATTCTTGCTTTGCATCTCTCGGAATCCATCCGTCAACATTCGCATATGTTACAAAAAAGTTATAAACATTCCACAACACAAGCAGTGTACCCCGTACCTGATCTCGATAATCCACTTCAGAAATTCGTATGTCTTCTCCATTCATAACAGGTGAACCCAACAAATACATTCTCAAAGCGTCACCACCATACATTTCAATGAGTTTTTTTGGATCGGGAAAATTACCGTAATTCTTACTCATTTTGCGCCCGTCAGTCCCTAAAATTACCCCTTCGACGACTACATTTTTAAAAGCAGGTGAATCGTAAAGCGCTGCACCGATAACATGAAGAACGTAAAACCATGCCCTAATCTGACCCGTATATTCGGCAATAAAATCCGGAGGGAAAAAATCATCAAGGCTTTCGCGGGTTTCAAAAGGATAATGTCTTTCAGCAAATGACGCGCTTCCAGCTTCAATCCAACTGTCGAGTACTTCTTGTACTCTTTTTACATCTCGAGTACATTTTTTGCACTTTATTGTTATTTCGTCTATGTAGGGCTTATGTAAATCGGTAACTTTCACACCGGACTCCTGTTCAATTTCTTTGATCGATCCCGGTACAAAGCGTTCGCCGCACTCGCATTCCCAAACCGGAACAGGACTACCCCAGTAGCGTGATCTCGATATATTCCAGTCAGGAGCATTTTCAAGACTTTTTAGAAATCTTCCGTATTTGAAATGCTTTGGAAACCAGTTAATTTTTTCATTGGTTTCTTTTAATTTGAGCTTTAAATCTTGGACATTTACATACCATGCATTCTGAGGAGCGTAATAAAGTCTTGTTGCACATCTCCAGCAGTGAGGGACATTGTGAGGCAACATTTCATCTTTGTAGATAAGTCCCCGTTCCATTAAATTACTATTTACCAATTCATTCGCATCCAAATAATATTTACCCCCAAAAATCGGGACATTTTCATTTATAACCCCTTCCTCATCGACATGTGTCTCAATGTGGACATTTTGCTCTTGCATTACTTTCAAATCTTCCTCCCCATAGACGGCAATAGTCACAACCCCGGTTCCTTCATCCGCCGTTACAAAATCGCCGCCAATAATCTCGAAAGCTTTTTCTCCTTCACGGATTTTGTCTTTATAATAATCAAAATGAGGGATGAATTTTTTACCGACCAAATCCTGACCCGTAAACCTTTCCAAAACCTCATATGCAACTTCTTTTGTAAGAATTTCCAGAGTTGATTCGGCAAGAATATATGTTTCACTTCCCTGCTTAACTTTCACATAAGTAAGTTTCGGATTCACAGCCAGAGCGGGTGTTACTATTTTGTTCCATGGTGTCGTTGACCACGCTAAAATATATGTATCCGTTTCTCCTTCAAGTTGATATTTATACGTCGTCGCAGCGTCTTTAATTTTTTTGTAATTATCAGCGTCCATTGCCACCTCAAAATTGGAAATAGGTGTTGAGCAGTGCGGACAGTAGAGAGAAACCCTTAATCCTTTATAAATATGTCCCTTCTTATACATTTCACTAAATACCCACATTACGGACTCCATGTAGTCGGTGTCCCATGTCTTGTAAGCATTCTCGAAATCAACCCAGCGCCCAATCTTGTCAATGTACCATTCCCATTCACCCGAAACTTCCTCAACATATTTCTTACACTCCTTGATAAATATATCTATCCCGATAACTTCTTCAATATCCCTCTTCCTCTTTACATGAAGCTTTCCTTCCACTTTATTTTCGATCGGAAGACCATGCCCATCCCATCCCCAAACACGTCGCACTCGATACCCTTTCATTGTCCAATAACGGCCGAACAGATCTTTCGGAAGCGACGAAAGCAATGATCCGTAGTGAGGCATACCCGTTACAAAAGGGGGGCCATCCAAGAATGTCCACTTTTTATCGGTTGGTCGGGTCGATATCGACTTCTCAAATATTGAATTTTCCTTCCAGTATGAAGTCACCCCGTCTTCCATTTTTGAGAATGAAATTTGAGGCAAAACAGGTTTTAGCATAGCTTCAATTGTAGCTTAAAAGGGGCTTTTTAACAACTACTTCACTTTTTCTTTTCGATAAAGTAATTTCCGACCACCAATGAATCCAGACCACTTTTCATAAAAGTTTTATACGCTTCGGCCGTAGTATTCACAATCGGCTCGCCTCGCAAATTAAATGAGGTGTTAAGAATAACCGGGGTTGAGGTTTTTTTATAAAACGAATTTATGAGATCGTAATACTTACTGTTGATTTCCCTTTTTACGAACTGCGGTCTTGCCGTACCGTCTTCGTGCGTAACCGCTCCCAATACTATTCTTTTATTTTTCTTAACCGGTGCGACGTAAAGCATAAAACTAAAAGGCGCACTATCTGACTTTTTAATATCAAAATACTCGTATGCATTTTCAAAAAGCATTGACGGCGCAAATGGCCTGAACGCTTCTCTGAATTTAATTTTCTTGTTCACGAGCTCCTTCATCTCAAAGCTTCTCGGATCGGCTAAAATACTCCTGTTCCCCAAAGCTCTCGGACCCCATTCAAATCTTCCCTGAACCCACCCGATAACTTTTTTTTGAGTTAATTTTTCACTAACTACATCGATTATTTTCGCATCAGAAAGCTTCTTATAAGAGGCTCCTACTTTCTTCAGGGTTGAGATGATCTGCTCGTCATCTTCTTCCTCACCCAAATATGCATCCCTCATGACAAATGTCCGCTTGTTTCCCAAAACCTGATGGTAAACCCAAGAGGCGGCTCCTAATGCACCTCCTGCATCTCCGGCAGAAGGCTGAATGTATATGTCGTCAAAACCCGATTCCTTCAGAACTTTGTAATTAGCCACACTATTGAAAGCGACACCGCCGGCGTAGCAAAGATTTTTAAAACCGGTTTTTTTTCTTACGTATTTTGCAATATCAACAATTATTTCCTCAGTTACTTTCTGTATACTCGCAGCAATATCCGCGTAGTACTCAATAATTTCTTCTGGATTATCATTTTTCTTACCAAATTCCTCTTCAAATTTTTTTGTGTACACTCCATTCAGGGAATACGGATAGGAAAAATAGGACCCGTCAATTTCAAAACTTGAGTCGTTTTTTGTGTGTACAATTTTTTTTATTTTTTCGTAGTATTTCGGCTTTCCGTACGGTGCAAGACCCATAAGTTTGTATTCTCCGTCGTTAACCTCGTATCCGCAGAAGTAAGTAAAAGCACTGTAGAGGAGTCCCAGTGAATTCGGAAAACGGATTTCCTCTTTTTGCTCCAGATGTATTCCTTTACCTATCCCCCACGATGCCGTTGTCCATTCTCCGACACCGTCTATTGTCAAAACGGCTGCGTTTTCGAATGGAGATACATAGAAAGCGCTTGC
>CAZPUU010000017.1:0-2450 GCA_964589835.1 uncultured Gammaproteobacteria bacterium | reverse complement strand
AACAACCCCATCGAGGAGCAATACTGCAGCGCTATCGTGGAAATAGCATGAAATACCAAGGATATACATCGATCTATTGTTTGCGGGCAAATTCTATATCAAATTCTCTTTTTGGAAGATTGTTCCAATAACTATTTTTCTTTCTTTTATAATTATTTCCCTTAAGCATGGATGGATTTATCAATTTCAAGATGATTGATAACGGAAAAATTATAATAAAAAACATGATTCCAAAAATGATTGTCGCCTCGAAAGATATTATTTTTTTAACAATATGTTTCCAACTTTTCCAAATATTTTTCATCTAAAAGAAGGGGTAAATAAAAGGAACTCCGGAAGACTGACCCAACATCAGTAAAACTACTAATAAAACGGTTACGAGAATTATCGGGATAGCCCACCACAATTTATTGGATGCAAGAAATCCAAAGAGCTCTTTTATTATTTCGGCTTTTGAGAGTAATAATTGCAATTCAGATTTAATCTTGTTCATTTTGAATTATGTGCTTTATAGATTATACTAAGTGCTAGTAATTTATCAATTGGAAATGTCGATAAAATTAAAGATTTTAATATTCCTCTTCACACTGCTTTGTATCGAATTTCTTTTAAGACAAGTTTATAACCCGCAGATTATTACCGGAAGGCTCCCGTATGAGGTAGTTGACTGGTTGCAAATGCATGTGCAACTAAATTCAAATGGATACCGCGACAAAGAATATTCATTTGAAAAGCCGGAAAACACGTACCGCATTTATACAATCGGCGATTCGTATACATTTGGATGGTACATCGATAACCCTCTTGATACATATACCAGAATTATCGAAAGAGGTCTTCAAAAAAAGACCCCTGAAAAAATCGAAGTAATAAACGCTGCACAATGGGGTTTTAATTTTAACGAAATAGTCAATAGATATCTTTGGGAAGGAAAACAATACAATCCCGATTTGGTACTTCTGGGTCTTTCTCACTACAAGGTAGATGTGAACAACTCAAAATATAGGGGACGGGCGGATGCCATCTTTCCTCAATTTATACGGGATTCACGGATATACCACTTGCTTGCCGGTCAATTTTTTGTCAGGAAAGCCGATCTTGAAAATCAAAAAATGTTTCTTAGAATGTATACCGACAAAAATTCGCCCGAGTGGAAGGAATTCGAAACGCGAATCACCTATTTAAATAGGGAGGTCAGAAGATCGGGATCGAAGCTTGCGATACTACTATTTCCGCAAATGTATGCACCTCAACCTGATGCCAAGTACACATTCCAGGCATTTCATAAAAATTTGCACGAATTAGGAAAAAAGCTGGACATTACAATAGTAGATCCTCTCCAAGCTTTTACAGCATATAAAAATAAGTCTCGGCTCGTTTTAACACCGGTCGACGATCATCCGAGCGTAGAACTTAATAAATTAGTTGCGAATGAATTTCTAAATCAATTTTCAATACCTCAAGAGCGTGCTTTCTCAAAACCGATAGAGATAGTAACAACCGATGCTACAAATCTTACAATCGGCGATTATGCATACATCAACCTTGTAAAATCCCAAAAAGACGGATCAAAACTTTTTTATCGTGAACTAAAGAATGGAAATTCTCAGATTTTTCCTTTGGGAAATTTTGACAATTCTCAAACGTATATTTTCCCAGACAGAATTGAAATAGCTGACAATAATTATCCCGGACCGGAAATGACATATTATCTCTATCCAAAGAAAAAAGGAATTTTGCAAATACCCAAAACTGTTCATGGCTACGAGATAGCAGGGTTTGTTAAATTTTTTGGTCTGACTAAAAAAGGTGCTATTCCCTTTAATCCAAAAGCTATTCAAGTCAAAGACAACAACTATATTGTGTATTACGACAAGGCGTCAGACTTTGAGGTGGTAAAGGCACATATCAATATTTCGGCAAAAGTACTCACAATAGACGAGCAAAATAATATAAAAAGCATAGTTAAAACAGAAAAAATTGCATTTAAACTACCCGGTGATTCGAAAGCGTATACGATACCTTTTCCTAAAAATATTGTTGGCTATACACAATTTGACTCTTCACAACAACTGAAATCCATTGCAAATGCCTTCCCGGTTATAAAAACTATGCTTAGAAAAATCGGATTACTAAATTCACAAACGAAATTAAGCCCCGCTGCAAAAAAACTTTTTGTAGCCAATTCCGGTAAAATGTATGCTTTTATTAATGGGGTGTATCAACCGGCAATAGAATTTACTCAAGAACATGGCAATCTAAAACTCACTTTCGCAAAAACACTTTCGAAAGGCACAAATGTGACCTTTTTTGTAAAGGTAGAAGAGAATACGACCGAATTTCCTTTAGAGATAAGCCTTGTGAGGTAAACTACTTGCTAATGCTTACTCCGGCCACTTGAGGCGTTGGCGGATGAAGTTGGCCCTTCACAATAAATAATGCCTCAACCA
>CAZPUU010000016.1:13214-19154 GCA_964589835.1 uncultured Gammaproteobacteria bacterium | reverse complement strand
TTGCTCTTCGTCAATTCCTGCTCTATCGCAAGAAGCCTATTGTACTTTATGATCCGCTCACGGGCAGGAGCTCCAAATTTGACGTAATCCGCGTCAACCCCTACTGCAAAATCGGCTATAAAATCGTCATCAGTCTCACCGCTCCTGGTACTGACAATAATTTTCAGTTGCTTAAAGCGGGCAATTTCAGCAACAGCTAACGCTTCTGTCACCGTACCGATCTGGTTAGGCTTTACAACAATTGCATTTAAAACGTTATTGTTGAGTGCGGATTGCAGCCGGTACGGATTGGTGCTCGTTATGTCATCGCCACAAATAAGAGCCTTTGAGGAGAACTGGGTAAACATTTTTTTCCAGCCATCCCAATCGTCTTCTGCAAATGGATCCTCAAAATACACGAGAGAAAAGTCATTGAGTAGTCCCTGATAAATTTCTATCAGATCGTCCTGATCCAATTGGCCATTTTTATCCTTAAGCGTATATTTCTTGTTGGATAAAAAAGCATTCGCAGCCGCATCAACCCCCAGAAAAACATCCCGCAAAAAAGCGTACGGCGTCATCTCAACGACTGTCTTTATAGTCCTGAATGCATCGGCGTTGGTAGAATACGAAGGTGCAAAACCCCCATCATCGGCATTGAGAACCGACTGGTTATTGTCCTTCAAGTATTCTCTAAGCTTTTTGTATACGGTTACCCCTATCTGAATCGATTCCGAAAGGGTATGCGACGAGGCGGGGATAAGTAAAAATTGCTGAAAATTAAGTGAGTTCTCCGCGTGTTTTCCTCCTTCGATAAGATTGAACATAGGACTCGGCATTTTGTGGGCTGTATCCTGACGGGAAATAAATTGGCGTAGGTAAATAGACAGAGGAAGCAGTGAGCTTTTTGCTGCCGCTTTGCATACCGCTTGAGACACCGAGAGGATACTATTTCCTCCAAGCTTTATCTTGTTTTGTGTTCCGTCGAGCTCTATCATGAGCTTGTCTATTTCCTGCTGTTGCGTTGCTTCCATACCCACCACTTTTGGTGCTATATCATTGTTCACAACTTCAACTGCCTTGAGCACTCCAAGTCCAAAATACCTGTTGCTGTCCCCGTCCCGCAAGTGTTGTGCCTCGTATGTTCCTTTCAATACTCCTGTCGGTATGGAGGATTTTGCCACGGTTCCGTCTTCTAGAATAACCGTTGCCTCGATAGTCGGATTGCCCCTGGTATCCAGAATTTCCCGTGCCGATATGTGTTCAATTTTTGACATATTATTACTTCAAATAAAAAAACTAGGAAACAAGCATACTTCCTCTTTTGACTTCCCCCGTAGTCGCGTTAAGACTGATAACATCCCCCGTCGAATACAAAAATCTATTATCCTTTTTTACGATTGCAGGAATACCCAAATTTTTTAAGGCATGGACCAGTTCGGGCATCGGATCTTCTTCAATAATAAGACCTTTTGCTTTTTTGACAGTCTCAATCATACTTTTGTCCAATTTTTTAACATAGATTATCTCGTCGCTTGAAACGACAACATTTTTGCTTCTTTCATCTACAACTCGAAGTCTTCCAATAGTTACCCCCGGGTGGACGGTAACGTTTTGAATAAGTGAGTGGTAAGTATCATGATATGTGGGTACGTCAGACGATGGTAATACTTTTGTAACTAAAAAATCTCCACGATATTTTCCCCAGAAGATAACGTGAGGCAAATAGAAGGCCTCCTCGGAACTTTTTGCGTAAGAGATCAACTTTCTCAGATCACCCGGAGAAAGTGCGGATTTACCGTCATTTCCCAGAACCTCCCCATGAGTAACACTTTCAGAATGTTTGTTATAAGAGAATCTCACCATGCTGTGAGCCTCAACCTCGTATTCACCTTTTACTTTCCCTGCCGTCTCGATATGACCGGTAAGATCGAATTGTTCTTCAGGCTCAACAAAAAGACAAGCGCTAAATGAAGAATGATTTAAGTGGTGAATCGTGTGTTTACCTAAATATTCGGTTGAAAATAAATGCGCGAATGCAATGCGTATATGCTCAACAAGCACGGCTTCGCCGGAAAGATCCCTCCACGTTGCGCTTCCGATCATTTTTCCATCCTTAAAGTAATGAGCATAAAGAGCAACTTTTTTGGCATCTATTTTATCCATCAATTGGAAAACGGGGTTGTAAATTGCAGAACTGATCGAAGCGTGAGTTATCAAATTTTGAATATGACGCGCAACCTGCATCACAGAATCGTGCCTGTCGTGATTGATACTACCCAAGAGGTGCTTTATTTGGAGCTTCAGATTATTCTCTTCCAGGAATGCGGCAAATGCATAAGGGGTTATAACAATCCGGTGCAAAATGGGAACGTTATGGTGTGAGATCTCACCAAGACTCGCTATCTCCTGCCCGACAGTATCCTTATCTTCAAGCCGGATTTTATTATTCCACACCACAAGATCCGAAAGGCTTAACATATTTCAAGTGTACGCGAAAAAGCAAAGAGAATGCAAGCATTACGAGGCTAATTTTTCTTTAAACCAATCGACCCAAGGGTTAATTGCCGGGTTTTGTTCGTATAAAAGACCCAAAAAAAGCGTGAGATAGCATCCGTATGCAAGGGTACAGAGAAAGTCTTCATATTTAGTACTCCCGTTTGTTGTAACGTCATGGACGGTATGGTGATTTTGCCTTATTACATCCGACGTAAGTTTCATTCTTTTTTGAATTTTCCCGGAGTAATTATCCGAATACAATGAAATAAATTGCAAATTCGTAGGGTGGGGAAATTGCAGTCCTTCCATCAGATGATGATTGAGATCGGGCACGAGATAAAATGCCGAAAACGCTTTACTCGTTTCGTTGAATTGATTCCTTAAAATTTGAGCATTTCCACTTAAATGCTCTGCCGCGATCACAATGGGCACCTTACCGACATATTTTTGAGCATCGCCCATGGCCCAATCGCGTATTTCGTTCTTTCGTCTTTTTAGTGTCTCAATCGCACCTTTAATTTCTTCAGAATTGACTTCATAAATACCTGCCTTGCTTAGCAACCCCAAAAGTCCCAAGATCGTATAACCGTTCCCCAGCCTTGGAACGCCTGCAGGATTAAGAAGTCCGTCAAATATATATGAAGGGATAGTATGTTCTTTTGCAAATTCCGCGAGCGGACCGCCTTTTGTTAAAATCAGCATTTTTGCACCCATCTGCAGCGCCTCGTTGGCACAGGACAACACCTCTTCTGTAGTACCGGAGTAACTCGTCAATACAACCAGCGAGCTGGAATTCACAAATCTCGGCAGATGATAGTCGCTCACGTATTCCGTAGGGTATTTATTGTTTTCTCCGCTCAATGCCTTGAAAACGAGAGCTCCGTAAATCGAGGCCCCCATTCCACAAAAAACAATATTTGATACATCCCTGTAATCCTGTGGGACTTCAACGTGTTGCACCTGTTCCCAGGCAGCCTCCATTTGCTCCGCCATTTTCTCGGTCGAGCCTATGGTATCTTGCGGATCCAATTGTCTTATTTTTTCAAGATCTTGTAGGTCTACCATACTAGTCATCTCCTAAATATTGCCCTCTTTCTTGTTTTCTGACTTCGTCTGTTTGATCTTTTCTGGCGTACTTGTCTTCTATCCGCCACGTCGTGCTACCGTCCTCGGGTGTCGAAACCTCAAAAACATCCATTCTGGTTTTCCCTTTGTGACGGTGCCGTTGACCAACTTTTGTAGTATACCCCTTATCATATTCTAAGGGAAATTCGATAAGCTCGCGCTGTGAGTTTTCCATCACCATATCGCACTGCCCGTACGACATATAATAACTTTCCACCTTGACGGCATGAGCCTGTAGGGAAAGCCACCCGTCCTCTTCTATATGCAGTATCTTCATCGCAATCGGATCTCCTTCCGATTTCTTTGAAAAGATGGGCTCATTGCCCCATGGCTTACTGTAATCCACGGCAACATACGGCTCCGCTGTGAATTTTTCCCTTATAATTTCCTGACTTGGATTTTTTTCACTTCCCTCTATGATCCGAGTCCTTCCTTCGGTCTCAACACCGTATTTTTGACCCGCGTGGATACGAAATCCCGTCGCATACTCCATCGGCAAACGCACCATCGTGCCGTCTTTGTCTTCAAGTATGATTGCCGCTTTTCCGTCACGAAGAACGAGAATTCTAAAACGGTCGCTTTCATTTACAGGAATCTTCTTTCCATCATCTACCTGTAGTTCTTTACCGATGTAATTGACCGTAGGTGGAGTCCAAACAACAATTTTTCCCCAATCTATATCTATTTCTTCCACGAATGGGTCATTTACGAAAGTTGAGGCATCGTATTCAAATTTGTGATTTTCGTAATCGGAGGCTGACTGGGCAGTCCTGTTATCCATACACTTATTATTCCATCATTGCGGCGGCCCGTTCAAGTCTTCTTTGTTCATCCGACTGGTCTGGCCGTTCGTAATCGTCTTGTATTCTCCACGTCTTGCCCCCTTCAGGCGTTCCGATTTCTAAGACGTCGCAATCCAGTACTCCCGTGTGCCGGTGACGTTGGCCTACAGCAACGGTATATCCTTTGTCGTTTTCCATGGGAAACGAGATGAGTTGTCTGTCGGAATTCTCCATTTGCAATTCACAGTTGCCGTTCAGAAGCCAGTAGCTTTCGCGTCTTACTCTATGCGCGTGCTCTGAAAATCTATCCCCTGCATTTATATGGTGGATTTTTGCCATAACCGGATCGTCCTCTTTCGCAAAATGCAACTCGTACCCCCAAGGTTTTCCTATCCGCAAAACGTATTCTTCATAATGAAAATGCGTAGGATGAACCTCCCCCGTCCATGCTTCTGCCATCGTGCACTCTATAACTCTTGCCGCATTTTCGGCTTGGATGTAAAATCTCTGCCCCTTGTGAATACGGTATCCCAAATTTCCACCCATTTCTTTTGAAATCATTTCGCCGTACTCGTCTGTCATGTAAATTGTCGCTTTGCCATCGCGGAATATGAATATTCTGAATCTGTCACTGACCTGCTCCTCAGTCTTTCCTCCAGCAGAAAATCTCATTTCTGACCCAATATAGGGTAATCCTTGTGGTGTGAATACCGCCCGCTCACCCCATTCGGTTCTTTCAACCTCAACGAAAGGGTCAGTTGTAAAAGTTGCAGGATCGAAATATCTGGAAGCAGCGTCGTACGATAATTGGTCAATATTTATCTCGGTAAGGTCATTCATATTTCAAGTACGTTATATTATTATCATGGATTCAATATCTTTACAACTTCCTCGTGAAGTATCCCATTTGACATAACCACCGGAGAATCATAATTTGAAATATCTAAAGGATCTCCTTTCCAGTCTGTAACTCTACCACCTGCTTCAGGAATGATGACGGCAAAAGGAGCGTTGTCCCAAATCCTATTGTGTTTCATGCCTAAATAAAAATCCATTTTCCCGCAAGCAATGTTTGCTCCTGCGTACGACGCAACAGTACTTCGCATCGATGACCCAAAGCTTGTTGCTAGAGACAACAATCTTCCTCTCTCAAATTCATCGGCATAGGCTATCGGGCTGAAGGAGGAAAAAGCTTTTTTCTTATCACTCACGGCAGAAACAGAAATTTTTTCCCCGTTTAAATATGCACCAAATCCTTTTTCTGCATAAAACATTTTTTCACTAACCGGAAAATATGCAACTCCACACGTTATTTCCTGACCGGCGGCATAAGCAACTAAGATAGCCCAAGAATCAAGACTCCTTGAGAACTCTTTTGTGCCGTCGATTGGATCAATTATCCATGTGTCCTCTTTTGCCTGCTGTGAAGATTGGTCTTCCTCCATAATAAAAACTTGATCACCAAGTTTTTCCAATATATATGCTTTTATTTCACTTTGAGATTCCAAATCAGCTTTTGTAACAACAGATAAGTCAGATTTAAATTCAATATCTA
>CAZPUU010000016.1:0-13114 GCA_964589835.1 uncultured Gammaproteobacteria bacterium | reverse complement strand
TCAGTTGTAACTGATGTCTTGACCATAACAGGGTTCTGGGGAATCTTATCCTGCTTTTTGAGTGCTTCGAGAATGAAATACACCATCACAACAGCACCCTGATTTCCGTTGAGCGGCATCCAATTACCAGTACTGTCTGGAACAGCCATACCCAATCTATCAGCGTCAGGATCTGAAACAAGCACTATATTTGCGTTTTCTCTCTTTGCAAGCTCTATTGCCTTGTCGTAGACAATGGGAAATTCAGGATTTGGAAATTGACCGGTAACATTCGGGAAGTCACCATCCAAACTCATCTGTTCTTCAACAAGAACAATATCCTCAAATCCAATTTCTTTTAACACCGGCAGTACTGATTGGGAACCTACTCCATGAAGCGGTGAAAATACAATTTTAACGTCCCTTCCCCCGTAAATTGAAGCTTTCTTTGCTGATTCTGCGAATTGCTGGCTTATTTCCTCTGGTATGTATTTGATCATCCCACTGCTGAGCGCTTCCTCAAATGACAGCTTTTTTATTTCCTTAACGGTTTTGAATTCTTCTTCAATTTGAACACCAACATCGGGCAAAACCTGAACACCGTTTTCGTCATAAACTTTGTACCCGTTGAATTTCGGAGGATTGTGGCTTGCAGTCAATACTATTCCACCAGCACAACCAAGAACCCTGACAGTAAATGATAATTGAGGCGTCGCCTTGTAATAATCATATATGTGTACCGGAATGCCATTCGCCGCCAAAACCCGAGCAGTTTCTTTCATAAAAATCTCGGAGTTGTGTCTAGAGTCATAGGCGATAGCAATACCCTTATCTTTTAGCTCGGATTTGTACTTCAATATGTACTGTGCGTACGCTTGAGATGCCCAACGAGTCATATAACTGTTCATTCTATTGGTTCCAATATCCATAACACCCCGTATACCACCTGTTCCAAAAATAAGAACTCGATAGAATGCATCCATCAAAAAATCCCAATCATGATTAATAATCTTGGATTCAAGCTGTCCCTTAAATTCCGAAAATTCTTCCTCTTCCAACCATTTTTTTATCTCAGAAAAGGCTGTTTCGTTGAGTTTTTTTTCCTGAAGAGCGTTTTGAAGTAGCTTCTGTATTTCTTCCGACATGTTAATTGTTATATTTTAGGATAAATTATTACACCAAATCCAGACTTAATTCTGACAATGCCTCAACTATAGATGAGATAATATTATGATGTCAAGATGCCTTGAAAGCTCTACGGGAAGATTGCCTGTCTTCATTTTTATTTCTGCATCCTGAAGTTTGGTGTAAAAAGAATTGAGCGAAGAGGATGGCCAAAGTCGTGCCTGCTTTTGAATTTTTGCCAGCATCCACGGAGGCATTTTTGACAATTCCTCATTGCTTCCATTTGCATTCAATATAACAAGCAGCCGTATTCTTTTGATCAAGGAGAAAAGTAATTGCTCAGGTGCGTACGTCGTGAGTAATTTTTGGTAAAGCGTATATACATTTTTTTTGTATTGAGGGGCAAGAGAGTCAAGAAATTGAAAATAGTACGTTGGCAGCAGAAAATCCTGAACATTAAAACTCTTCAGCATATTCGTTGTGGTTTTGGGAATTTTTTTATCTTCCCAAAGAATAATTGTGTCTGATGAATTCAAACCATCAAGAAATTTGGCTATTTCTTTCTTTCTAGGATTTTTTGAAAGAAGATTTTCTATAATAACGATCTTTTCATCACCAAAAAGACTATTTGACACCGCCTGCTCTTGTACTTCAAGAAGCGTTACCGTTTTTCCTTCGATCAAAGTCGGTATGGTCTCCCCGACAAGAGTGCTCATGAAATTTCTTGAAGCAACGGCATCGTCACCGTGTAGTACATATTTCATATTTTTTTTGTGGTATTGCTTTCTTTGTATTTACTGAAAAGAATATCGACTTCATGATCAATTTTAGTATTGCCGTACTTATGCGGCAAGAGGCTTCCTGAAAAATTTTTGGGTATATGTAAAAGCTCGTGAATGATTACTTTTTTCTTGTTGTCTTCATTCAGCTTGTCATACTTTTCCGAAATTATTTCCATGACATAACACGCTTTTATATCAAGCGCCTGCTGAAAGATTTTTGGAAAGGACCATATTCGTGCGTAGGCACCGGCCTTTGAACCGGAAGTCCTGTAGCAAAATACCCGCTCCGGCTGAACATGATCCATTTCCAATAGACTCACCATTTCAGCCATTTCCTTCTGCAAAGATTCATCTTTTTGCCACATGAGCCCTTTAGATGGGTTCTTTGTTTTGACGACCGAGTTTTTGGGAGAATCGAAGAAGAATTTCATAAGAGCTTCATATTAACAAAGCCTTGTTCGTTTTAAAAGAAGACCTTTACAATATCTATAACCAACTGCTTGGCTATTTCATCATGAAATACCGCCTTCGGAACAATAAGCGTTGAAAATTCGGTTATTTTTTGTGTAGCAATTCCCTTAACGGCTTCAAGCAACGGATCTCCTTTTGTCTTTTCCATTTTTTCGGCTACCGTATAATACTGGGTTTGGCGTCCGTCTTTCACAAAGGAAAAGATGTCAAAAGCCCCTCCTCCTTGGGAATTAAGTAAAAAAGGAGTTATTGCAACAATCTTGTCGCGGTCTTTATTCCAAAAATTCTCATAAGCTGTTTTGTAATACGAGGCGATCACACTCTCCGGTAATTTTTTACTGTCCCACCCCGTCTCTGTTATAAATACAGGCTTTTTGTTGACGGTGTAGGAATTTATCAAATTGTATTCGAATTGGTAAGTGGTAATTCCCTCCAGCTTATTTTTTAACGGCGGGGCAATAAATCCCGGGTTGGGATACGAGTGGGATGAAAAAGCATCGATTTTATTGAATATTTCCGGATTGTATTCGACCATCTCTCTCAGATAGACCATGTTGTCCATATAGCGGACTCTGTCATTCGGGGATGCGTTATCAAGACCTCCCATGACAATATAAAAATTGGGATTTCTGTCTTTAAAAACCTCGACTGCGTAAGACAACAGATCGGCATACTCTTTTGGGTTTGGGGGCTCTCCTGCCCATTCGTCAAACCTGTTTATTTCGTTGTAGACAATAACGTATCTATTCTCAACCGGCCAGTTGAGAGAATTGAGAAAGTTGGCAAAATCAAGAATATCGGTCATTGTTGGCTTTGCCCATACCGCCGTATTTTGTCTATCTGCTTCGGTTGCAAGTCTTATAATAGGAATAAGCTTTAACCTTTTTGCCTCATCCATGAATGCCTGCCATTTTTCTATATCCTTGTCCCCTGTCTGGATCGGGATCGTTACGTACCCCCACTGCCCGTTTGTCGAATTCACGAGCTGTGCCGCTTGTGAGAGTTCTGTCGGAAAGAGAATGTGAATTCCGTTGAAATTATTTGGCCGGGAGATTGGGTCAAAAAGCGCAAAAGAATGCTCAGGAACCGTATAGGCAACGGCAAGTAAAAAAGCCACAGTAAAAAGCAGTCGAAAAGCCATAATTTTCATAGATGGGTATATCTCATAATATAGGATTTGCGGCTTAAATACAACTTTCTGAAACAATTGAAAAAAGAAAATCTATTTCTTTTTCTTGGAAGAAGAATGCTTTGAAGGTAAATACCAAAGGATAACACCGCCTACCGCAAAAAGTGCTCCTGTGAGCTGGCTGCTTTCATTCGCGAATTGAGAAAACTGCGGGTAGAAATAAATGATAACTCCGACGACGACCAGAACGAGGGCAAGATTTCTTTTGTTCATGGATTTAGCGTACCACCAAAAATTTAGCTGTGTCAAGTATCAAAATTCCCTGATTTAAAACCAGATACGATATAATAAGCAAATGAATTTTTCATGGAGAGAATTGCCAAAGCCTTTTTTTGCACTTGCCCCGATGGAAGGTGGCACAGACACGGTTTTTAGACAAATTGTAAATCTGTGCGCGCGTCCTGACGTTGCTTTTACCGAATTTACCAATTGCGAGGGTTTACTCTCAAAAGGACGGGAAGAGGTTGGGAAAAGACTGATATTTGATAAGAGTGAAAAGCCCCTTATTGCGCAGATCTGGGGGATAAAACCTGTGTCTTTTTTTGAAGTTGCAAAAATACTTCGCGAAATGGGATTTTCAGGAATTGACATCAATATGGGTTGCCCTGAAAAAACCGTAGTTGCCCACGGATGTTGTTCGGCACTTATCCAAAACCCGTCACTTGCAGCAGAGATTATCAAAGCAACCAAAGAGGGTGCTGGGGATTTGCCTGTCAGTGTCAAAACGCGCATCGGATTTAAAACCATTCAAACCGAGGAATGGATCGGGTTCCTTCTCCAGCAAAATCTGGACGCTCTGACGGTCCACTTCCGGACGCAAAAGGAAATGTCATTGGTACCTGCTCACTGGGATGAAGCGGAAAAGGTAGTGCGTCTGAGAGACACCATTGCAAAGCAAACCGTTCTTATCGGAAACGGAGATGTTATGAGCCACAAGCAAGGCGAAGACTTGGCTCAAAAATATGGTCTTGACGGGATCATGATCGGGCGTGGGGTTTTTCATAATCCATACGTTTTTAACAAATCAATTGACTACTCAACACAGTCAATAGACGAGCGGATCGCACTTCTTTCAAAACATTTAGAACTGTTTGAAACAACTTGGAAACAAGTGCACCCTATTTCAGAGCGCGGATACGGCAAGAGCTACCCTCCTTTGAAGCGTTTTTTCAAAATCTACATTTCCGGTTTTGAAGGAGCAGCCGAGCTTCGAGAAAAATTAATGCTTACCACAAACATCGAAGAAGCAAAAAGCGTTCTTTCAGCGATTTAACCACTCAATATTCTTATGCTATTATGAACAGGTGAGAATACTCGGAATTGACCCCGGAATCGGACGCATGGGATGGGGAATAGTTGATAAGGAAGGGCAAAAAGTAACCCCCGTTGATTTCGGTTGCGCGACAACCGAATCAACAACGGATATAGCAACAAGACTCAAAGAAATCCACAAATGTGTTGCCGACTTGATCGAAAAATACAAGCCTACCGAATTTGCAATTGAGGAGCTCTTCTTCAATACAAATGCAAAGACAGCTTTTGTCGTAGGCCAAGCGCGGGGAGTTATACTTCTTGCAGCAGGCCAGAACAATCTCACGCCTGCAATCTACACTCCTCTGCAGGTAAAAATTGCACTCACCGGATACGGCAGAGCAGAGAAAAGACAGGTAGGTGAATTGGTCAAAAGCAGTCTCAAGCTTGAGAAAATCCCGACTCCCGACGACACGGCAGACGCACTGGCAGTAGCCCTCACCCACGCCTTTTCAGTTAAGCAAAAAAGGGTGCTATAATCACTTCATGATCGGACTTGTTAAAGGAACTGTTGATACCATACGCTCATCATTTATCCTGATTGATACCGGACCCGTCGGCTACAAAGTACTCGTAACCCAAAATATTTTAGGAAAAATAAAAGTCGGAGACAGCATCAAGCTATACACTTATACCTATGTCAGGGAAGACGCATTGGATCTTTTCGGATTCAATACCGTTGAAGATCTTTCGCTTTTCGAACTTTTCCTGACCGTTCCCGGAGTGGGACCAAAGACAGCTATAGGTATCTTCTCAGCGGGTGACTCAAAACAAATAACAAATGCTGTACTGACCGCAGACGTTGATTTTTTTGCAAAAGTACCCCGTCTTGGAAAAAAGAATGCGCAAAAAGTAATACTCGAGCTGAAAGGCAAGCTGGGCGACAGCGAGGCTACCCTTGATTTTGCAGCGCAAGACGAAGAGAAAGAAATATCCGCGGCTTTGAAAGGCTTTGGATTCAAACCTGAAGAAATTTCCGAGGTTCTTAAAAAAATCCGAGGGCATGATGGAACAGTCGAGCAAAAAATGAAATTGGCTCTCAAGCAATTGGCAAAATGACACAAGATACAAAACCCAAAAAGAAAGCAGACGTCATAGATTCTGAAGAAGAAGTGGTATTTACTTCTCTTCGTGCCACATCGTGGGATGAATTTTGCGGCCAAACAACTGTCAAAAAATCTCTCCAGATAGCGATTGCAGCGGCCCAGAATAGATCGGAGGCAATCGAACACGTTCTTCTTTATGGCCCTCCCGGTCTTGGAAAGACAAGTCTTTCCCACCTGATCGCCCGCGAGATGAACTCAAATATCCGTATGACTTCGGGACCTGCGATTGTGAGAGTCGGGGACTTGGCGGCGATTTTGACCAATCTTGAAAAGGGGGACGTTCTCTTCATTGACGAGATCCACAGACTCAATACGGCGGTTGAAGAAACGCTCTATTCCGCCATGGAAGACTACGCGCTTGATGTAATTATGGGAAAGGGTCCCTCCGCCCGCACATTGCGGCTTGATATTCCTCAAATTACCGTAATCGGTGCAACGACACGAGTAGGCATGCACTCTGCCCCGCTCAGAGACAGATTTGGCGTTATCCACCACCTGACTTTTTACAACCCGTCAGAACTTTCAGTCATCATAAAAAAGGCTGCCAAAAAACTCACGATCGAAATCGACGAAGACGCAGTGGGTGAACTAGCAAAAAGAGCGCGCGGCACACCAAGAATAGCTTTAAGACTTCTCAAAAGAGCACGCGACTACGCAAGCGTGCACGAAAAAGCAACGGTTAACCGGGACGTAGTGATCGATGCGTTGGATCTTATCGAAGTCGACCCTCTGGGGCTGGATCCCATAGACAGGCACTATCTCAATGCTATTATCCACAAGCACGGTGGCGGACCTGTTGGGGTTGAAACAATAGCCGCAAGTATTTCAGAGGACGTTGAGACAATCGAGGAAGTGGTCGAGCCGTATCTTATGCAGGTAGGTTTTCTCAAAAGATCCCCCCGTGGAAGAATAGCAACAGATGCAGCGTACCATCATTTGGGAATCGATTTACCGAAAGCGCGAATTAGCGGAAAATAAAGTAAAGACAGACAACTACACCAGTCACAAGCCCCCACAACATCCATTTATTTTTAGGAAATATTGAAAGCCCTTTTTTTGCAGGTTTTACCCTTTTTGAAGCTGTTTTTTTAACTGCAGTTTTTTTTACTACACTTTTCTTTTTTGTCATGAAGTTATAGTAACACGAAAATTACCCGATGATCAAATGAAAGATTGTGAAGAAGTTTCAAGTGTGAGCCATACGGGCTCGAAACCTTTTATTTCCGCGGGCGTTACTTCCGTAGCGTGCATCTTCAATCTGAATGAGACCTTCGAAGTTTGAATACATTTTTATTATTTTTTAAAAACTGCAGGTATCAAAGAGGTGCGGACAGCTTGTTACTGAGTGGATTTTTTTTATTAGATTTTTTAAAAATCTCATTAATTATTGTTCCATCTCTAAGCTCAATATTTCTCTGAGCCAATTTAGCGTACTCAGACTCATGAGTAACCATAATAATTGTTTGACCCTGCCGATGCAGATCTAAAAAGATATCCAGCACCTTTTCAGAGGATTCGGAATCAAGATTTGCTGTAGGTTCATCAGCAAAAAGAATTTTTGGATTATGAACAATAGCCCTTGCAATACTAACGCGTTGTTGTTGACCACCGGAAAGTTGGCTTGGCAGATTATCCAACCTGTCCTGAAGATCTACTTTCATAAGAGCATCTATGGCTCTTTTTTGAGCCAAACCTTCACCTACGCCCTGCATCAGAAGTGGCATCATGACATTTTCTTTGGCGGTAAGCATAGGAAGAATGGCATAGTCTTGGAAGATATATCCTAAATTTTTTAATCTAAATGATATTTTCTCCTCACCCGTCAATTTAGTTGTGTCTATATTGTCGATAGTAACAACGCCCTGATTTGGAGTGTCAAGCAAGCTAAGTTGATACAACAATGTACTTTTGCCGGATCCTGACATGCCTGTAATTGCTAAAAACTGTCCACCCGGCACACTAAAACTGATTTTTTTTAATGCCGTTAGGGTGTTGTCACCGATTGTAAATATTCTCGTTATGTCTTTTACTGTAATCATATATTATCTCCCTAAAATCGCATCTAGCGTATTTTGTTTGGTTACCATCCTTGCCGGAACGTATCCTGATATAAAGGCAGTCAAAGTCAAAATAAGACCTCGTATAACAAGCCCACTTGTGGTAACTGCCAACTTTCCCTCCGTTACCGGAAATTTGAGAGGATGAATATCAAACCAAGGCGCTAAAAACCAAATAATAATAAGGCTTGAAAAAATTATTCCAGATAAGGCATAAAACAATGATTGCATCACATACGAGACTTCAATTGACCGAGCCGATATCCCAATACCCTTCATAATGCCGATATATTTCCTTCTTGTTATGGCATTTACAAAAATTACAATAAAAATTGTAATAGCACCTACGATAAGAGAAATCACACCCACAATATTACCAAGCATTGAAAAAGTCTTTTTCATATCAGATATAGCTTTTGGTAATGTCTCTTCTGCTGTATCTACAATAACGTCGGTGTCATAGGAGAAATTTTTTAGTATATACTCCTTTGCTTCTTCTCTGCTGGAACCGGAATTCAGCAATACTGCAATTTCACTAGCATTAAGACTATGATTGTTGATAAGCGGACGCATTGTGCTTTCAAGCATGAATGCACGGCCGTCGACCGTACTATTTCCTGTATCAACTATCCCTCTCACAAAAACGTCGATATCCTCATTACCAATAATCAGCTTTAGTCGAGATCCAATAGTTATGCCTTTCAATCGTGGCTCTGTTGAGGAGCCCTGCGAGTATTCTGCTAGAAGACTTTTTCCCAGTATAATTCCATCCGTGTCATATTCCTTCAAATATTCTCCTAAAATAATTTTAGAGGATATTCCCGTAACGGCATCTTCATTTTTCGGATTAATTCCAACTATAGTACTATTTACTCTTTGTCCAATTTCAGTAGGGCGGATTTTTATCTTATTTTCATTTTCTAGTATTCCAGGCGTCGTGTATCTGGTTGATGATGCCTGATATGAAGGCAAGCTTTTTATGACAGAGTTTAACATGCTAGACTGCGATATTGAAATGTACTGAGTAGCAGGCTTTATTAAAATATCTGACGAATAATAAGTCTTAAAAGAAGTCATCATGCCATCAGCCAAACCGGTCAAAATTCCACCCATCAACACCATATTAAGAAAAGTCAATGACATGACAAAAATAATAAGAGCTGTTGACCAGGGATTATTGCGTTTTAATTCTCGAAAAGCCAAAAACTGACCTACAAATATATCTTTCTGAAATTTACTGAAGAGGTCTAGTATTTTCATGGACTTTTACTATCTGGCCTTGCAAGGACATCTGTTCCACTATTAAGACCAGACAATATTTCGGCTTTTACAAATCCTTTTTCGCCAATTTTTACTTCGGTAAGTTGACCGTCTCTATCTTCCGCTTTTTGTACATATACTTTTCCGTCTTTATAAATTAAAGCACTCATGGGAACAGTAAATGTGTCCTCTTTGCGGATAAGTTCAATTGTAGCTATTGCGGTCATATTCGGTTTTACACTTGAGGGCAGGTCATTAACTTGAATTTTTGCTTCAAAAGTCACAACTCCTCCGTCGATGGTTCCAGTTGTATCGATAGATTTGACTTCTCCTGACAAAGACAAGTCTTTTATCGCATCAAAAGTTATATTTACCTTTTGTCCGGCAGAGATTTTTGGAGCATATATCTCATTGATATAAACAGTTAAATATGGCTCATCTTCCAAAGTATCTTCATACGCAATCTTTGCCAGATTTACCTGTGCTTGAGCGGCGGAAATAGCAATATCTGCCTCCTTGTATTTTGTTTCTGCTGATCGAAAATCTTTCTCCGCCTCAACAACAGCTGAGTCTATGCTTAATTTTTCGAGGGTTGTATATTCATCTTTAGTAGCCGGATTAGTCGTATTATCATTTTTATAATTTACACCGTTCTCTGCCTCCAACACTGCTTGTCTTTTCGCCCACATCGTAGCATCCGCTGCCTGCTTGCTCTGTTTTGCGGCAATTAATGAGCTAATCGCACTTTGATATGTTGCGTATGCTGACGCCTTTTCTGTATCGGTTGCTGTCTTATTAAAAGTACCGCTTACCTGAACAGTCTCAAGAAAGGTTTCTTTTTGTACTGTATGTAATAGACGGGTATCAGGCTTTTGCAATACCAAAAATTTAAATCCGATGGCAAATATTATTATAAAAGCGAAGATAAAATAAATTTTTCGTATTTTCATGTTATTTAATTTTAGCTTGAGAGTCCAATATGCTGGTAAATATTCTTATCATCTCTTTGATGTCATTTTCAGGAATGGCTCTAAAGACATTAAAATGGGTTTTTTGTAGTTGCTCTTTAAATACTTTTGTCTGTTTCATCCCATTCTGAGTGATAGAAAGACAAATAATTCTGCGGTCGGGCGAACCAATTTCTCTTTTGATAAAATTTCCTTCAGCTAGACGATTGGTGAGTTGAGTTGCTGCGGATATCGACATTGATAATTCATCTGCAAGAGACCCGACAGAAGTATTGGGATTCTCATAGATGAATGAAAGTGCTTGGGCTTGAAGCAGCGTTACTGCCTTGTCTTCAAAAGAACTTGTCTGCTCGATGAGCCTTCTGACTTTGATTGCTTTGCTCAAAAATTCAGACAATAATTTTGGGTTAATATTTTTCATTTTATAAATAAATATAGTTTATAACATAAATAGTTTATACCATAAACTACATTCTGTCAAGAAACATCTTTATGTTGCATTTTCTTTAATCCGCTTGAATACGAAATTCACAATGTAAATATGGGACACTACTTACATTCTAATTGAAATTAACAACAGACTCTATGCTTATTTTTTGCCTTCCAAAAACAACTCTCTTCATTGAATAAAAATGATTGAACTCACAATATCTTCAGCCTCGTAGGTTGAATAGCCTCGCGAGCTTGTGTAAATTCACTAGTCCACTTCATGTGGGGTTGGAAGTGCTAGATCTTAGCCTCAAAAACCAAGGGAGAACGGAGCGAATGAAATTGCCGTTTTTGATACGCTACTCTTTCGGTGACCCAAATGCGCCACCATGAAATGGCAAGTACTCTTGGGGTGTTTTTGAATTGGAACCAGATTCGAGGCTCATTGGAGTAGTGACAGCAAGTATTGCAACCCGAGCTCAACTAGAATCTACAGACCAACTACCATTAGGAATTAGAATCTTCACTATTTTGTAAAGCTAAATGTCTTGTATGCTTTTTCACAGTTCTCTGCAATTCCAGGCGAGTATTCAATGCAAGTAAACTTACCAACTCTGTTTCCTCCCTGAATGAAAACAAGATATACAGATTCGTCATAAGGATGCTTCATGAATAACCCTGTTTGCCCATTTATGTCTACTTCTTTTGCTTCGTCAACAACCTTATTAAGATTTTCTTTTACGGGAATTGTGTCCATAGATATATCGTACTCTAGCCATTTGGTTTTTAACCAGGTTTTTAGTTCTGCATTTTCATTATTTAGAAGCTTTACAGTAAAGTATTTACCAGAACCCATATACTCACCTAAACCTTCTGACGACTTCCAAAAAGAAATCTCTTCAGAATCTGTTTTGCTTACATTACTAGGAGAGGATTCCTTGTATTGAAAATCAGGAGGGTACTGGATTGTATATCCCGATGGGCTCGTGTAAGTTTTCCAATCTGTTGTTGTTGGTGTCGGAGAACTTACCTGTGAAGTAGCGGGCTGGGGTGTTACCTCAACTTCTTTGGAATTACTGTTTGTTTTTTGCATGAAGAAGGCTGCAAATACTCCTCCTACGACCAATAAAAATATAACTATCCCTGCGATTAAAATCGGAAGTTTTAACCTTGATTTATTAGAGACGGGGTTTGGTAGAGGAGTTTGGACTTGTTCCTGAATTGGAATGGGATTCTGGGGTGGGTTTACAGACTGATTACTCACTTCCATTACTCAAGTATTTCACCCATTAAAATATATGTCAAATGCTGTGACCCCAGCGGGAGTCGGACCCGCGATTTCTGGGATGAAAGCCCAGCGTCCTAGGCCACTAGACGATGGGGCCTTAATACACAGGCTTATATTATACTAAAAAACACCAGTCAAACTCAACTTAGAGTTTTTTTCTAAGCTTCTCCAAGATATCCCTGGCTATCTCTTTTCCACCGAGTCCAAATGCCAATCCACCCGCAAGTGCTACCATCGCTATAATGCCTCCGAATAATATTCGTATCAAATCACTGGCAATTCCTAGCTGATTGAGCACAACTAAGAATACGAAGATGAGCACTGCCCAGCGGCCAACCATCGCAATTCCCTTTGCACTTTCTTTCGACAATCCCCTCACAGATGCCATCAAAAGATCATATACGAGCCTTGAAACAACAAATCCCACAAGCAGTAAAAGTACTGCAACAAATACATTCGGCAGATATAAAAGCAGGTTGTTAAGTACATCTACAAATTTTCCAAGCCCCCAGACTTGCGCTGTCGGCACAAGAAAAACAATAATGACAAACCACCTGATTATTTCAGAAAGTATGCTGCTCCAATCGGCTGTTTCTTTTGATTCGGGCACTCCGTATTTCTTTAAAAAACTCTCAAATTTTACAAGGCGCAATCCTTCCCTCACCATTTGTCTCAAAAAAGTCGAAATAATAATGCCGATAAGAAGGATGATAAAACCTGATAAAAAGCGTGGAATAAAAGAAATTATCGTGGCCGAACTTCCATTGAGTGTATCTACTAAAACGCCATTTACACTATCCATTTGTCTCACCTCCCTTCTTCCTCCCCAAAGCAAGCGGCGCAGGAGGATTTCATCAATAGTATTGTAAACTTTTCACTTTTTGTCAATTAGCCACGCTATTTGCGAAAGTGAGGGGAAAAATGATAAAATTAGGGTCGGTTCGAATGAAGCCATGTGGAACAAGGTGGAGTTCGGGCCGATGGTCCGGTAGCTCAATGGTAGAGCAAAAGCCTTTTAAGCTTTGGGTTCAGGGTTCGAGCCCCTGCCGGATCACAAATTTTGCCTCTGATTTGTTTTTTTCAATTCAAGCTTCTATACTACCCGCGTGAGTGAGTTTTTATTCCTTTTTCCCATTCAGCCGTATCTTG
>CAZPUU010000015.1:8801-19727 GCA_964589835.1 uncultured Gammaproteobacteria bacterium | reverse complement strand
TGTCTTCAAATATTGTCAAAATTCAAAAGAAGAAGCTCTCGTGGGTAAAAAAAGAGTCGGATATCATATTTTGTATTTCTGAAGCAACTAAAAGGGATGCGGTTGAAATACTGGGTTTGGATAAAAATAAGCTAAGAGTAATATATCCGGGGGCAACGGCGTAATATGAGAATTGGAATTGATGCAAATGAGGCAAATGTACATACCCGCGTCGGGATATCCGAGTACGCTTTTCAAATATTGAAAAAGCTTTACGATTTTCGTAAAAGCGGGAGAATTCAGCATGAATTTATAATTTACCTCAAATCACGACCGCTCGAGACGTTGCCTGATGAGTCGGTCTGGTGGAAGTATAGGGTGGTAAAGCCGTCAAAGTTGTGGACGCAGATAGGGCTTCCGTTCCATCTTGTAACAACACTAAAAAAACCGGATGTTTTTCTCACCCTTACTCACTATGCTCCCCGGATAGCACCGGTTCCGACAATTGTTTCGGTTATGGATCTTTCATTTCTCCATTTTCCCGAAACGTTCAGGAAGAACGATTTATTCCAGTTAACGAGCTGGACCGAGTATTCTGTAAAGCGGGCTAGTAAGGTGATCACAATCAGCCAAAGCAGTAAAGATGATATAATTAAGCATTACCACGTTCCCAACGAAAAGGTGCAAGTAGTGCATCTGGGATTGAAGGAATTATCTATGGAGAACAAGTCGGTTGATCTCAAAGAGTTTGGAATTGCGAAGAAATATATATTATATGTAGGTACCCTTCAACCAAGGAAAAATATTGCACGCCTGATCGAGGCTTATTCGAAATTGGATCCATCTGTAAAGAATGATTATCAGTTGGTTGTAATCGGGAAAAAAGGGTGGCTTTATGAAGATATTCTTTCTGCTCCCGATAAATTCAAGGTCGGAGACGATGTTCTCTTCTTGGATTATGTGAAAGACGCCGATCTCCCGGCTTTTTATAAACAAGCAGAGGTTTTTGTTCTTCCCAGCCTGTATGAGGGATTTGGATTGCCCGTTCTTGAAGCGATGAGGTACGATTGTCCTGTTATAACAAGCAATGTATCGAGTCTTCCGGAAGCGGGAGGAGACGCTGCTTTATATGTAGATCCTGAGGATGTTGATGATATTAAAAAAGCCATCGAAAAAGTACTTACCGGCGAGACTTTGAGAAAACAGATGATAGAAAAAGGACGGGTTCATTACAAAAAATTCACCTGGGAAAAAGCAGCTTCTGAGGTGTTGGAGGCGATCGAGGAAGTAGGGAAGAAGAATTAAAATTATATATGGAAAAAGTAAAAAGAAGAATTGACGCAATTTGGACCGAATTTGTCTGTGCAAAATTACGATTTTGGGGATATATTCCTTTCCATCATGTACGCCGGTTCGTATATAGACTTCACGGAATAAAAATAGGAAGAGGCTCGACTATTCATATGTTCGCATCCTTCTATGACCCTGCGAATATCAAAATCGGGAAAGATACAATCATTGGCGAGTGGGCTGTGCTTGACGGAAGGGCGCAGCTTACCATTGGCGACCATGTTGATATTGCCTCAAATGTCATGATCTATAACGCAGAGCATGACATCCATTCTAAAAATTTTACGAAACCTCATATGGGTAACGTTGTTATCGAGGATTATGTATTCATCGGTCCAAGGGCAATTATTTTACCCGGCGTGACACTGGGGCGAGGTGCCGTCGTTGCGGCAGGAGCGGTTGTTACGAAGGACGTTGACGCGCTTACTATTGTTGGAGGTGTTCCTGCAAAGGAAATTGGAAAGCGTGATGGGGAAAGTCTTCATTATAAATTAGGACGGGCAGCTTGGTTTCGATAAATATGCCCACTCTTTCATTTCTTATTTTGACATACAACTCCGAAAAACATATCGAGTTGTTGCTCGATTCTTTGTTGTCTCTTCTTGGAGAAAAAATAAAGTCCGGTGAATACGAGATCGTAATAGCAGACAACGATTCGTCCGACAACACATACGCACTAATTGAGAAATATATTTCCGGGAATATCAATTTTTTTAAAACGGGCAGTAATGCAGGATACGCAAAGGGTATAAATATTGCTTCAAAGCACGCAAAAGGGCAGTATCTGGTCGTACTGAATCCCGACACACGTCTGGTTGAGGCCGACTTTGACCGAGTTATCGAGGAATTTGAGAAAAACAAAAATCTTGCAATTGCCGGCATGAATCTTGAAAATGAGCAAGGAATCAGGGAAAAAACGGCAGGAAAATTTTATAATTTTTTAACGTTTGCACTTTTTAGTATGGGACTTGAAGAGGTTTTTGGTTTGAGATTTGCTCCCGGTAAGAAAAGAAAGGTCGATTTTGTCAGCGGGGGTTTTGTAATATTCCGGAAAGATATATTTGAAAAGCTTTCAGGATACGATGAAGACTATTTTATGTACGTCGAAGATATTGATATTTGTTACCGGGCAAAAAAATTGGGTTTTGACGTATATTTTCTTCCGTACGCCAAGGCCATTCATAAAGGGCAGGGCAGCTCAAGCCGGGAATTTGCCATCGTAAATATCTATAAGGGACTCGTGACCTTTTACAAAAAGCACGGATCATTTCTTGAAGAGCAATATGTCCGCAACTTGCTTAGTATGAAAGCGGCACTTATAATTTTTCTTGGAAGTATATTGGGAAAGAAAAATTTGGCCTCAATCTATATGAAGGCTTTGAAAGAAATATCATGAAGCTACTTAAAAATCTGAAAAACTTTATTCTCCCCGGTGTAGTTCTTTTCTTGCTTGCATTTATTCCTCTCTATCCAAAATTACCTTTGGTAGATATTCAAAATACCTGGGTATATATACGGGCTGAGGATTTTCTTGTTTTTCTTGTTCTTGGCATCTGGTCTTATTTGCTTTTAAAGAAAGAAGTTACCCTAAAAACGCCTTTGACTATCCCGATATTACTGTTTTGGATAGTAGGTGCAGTTGCGACAATCCATGGGGTCGTTATCATTTTCCCTACAATTTCAAACGTTTTTCCGAATGTTGCTCTGCTTTCGTATCTGAGGCATATCGAATACTTGAGTATGTTTTTCGTTGCATACTCGTCGGTTAAAAGTAAGAAGTATATACACGCTGCGGTGTGGACCGTTGTCGGTACTCTGCTTCTCGTTGTGGCGTATGGTTTTGGGCAAAAATATCTTTCTTTCCCTGCATATCTGACGATGAATGAGGAATACGCAAAAGGTATTCCTATCTTGATATCCCCCCTCAATAGAATTTCTTCAACATTTGCGGGACATTACGATCTGGCTGCGTATTTAGTGCTCATCATACCGATTCTGGCAAGCCTGTTCTTCGGATTTAAAAATATATTTCTCAAAATATGTATGGTAATAGGATCAATTCTCGGATTTGCATTGCTTTTTATGACTGTGTCGCGCGTTTCCTTTTTTGTTCTTTTCATCTCGCTGTTTTTAGTTCTTCTTTTTCATAAAAAAAAGCTTTTTTTGATCCTTGCCCCATTGATATGTATCGGTGGTGCGGTATTTCTCATGTCGCAGCAGTCTCTTCTTGCCCGCTTCGGAAATACGGTGAAGGAGATTGACGTATTGGTCGATGCCAAAACGGGGATTGCTGTCGGGCATGTTACATTCCATCCGAGGAGTTATTTGTACGATAAAATTATCGTTTCCCCTGAGAATTCGAATGAAAAAGCAAAACCCGTAACTCCGCTTGAGCGCGAGCGCGCGCTGAAGGAAGGGGTCCCATTGAGCCTTATTCCCTTGCGCCTTCCGAGACAGCCGGCTATTGTTCCTGCAGAGATCACGTCAACCGGTGAGACCCTGCCTCAAGGAAGTGGGTATATAAATCTTGCACTTTCACCGGTCACAAAAAGGTTGAATACATTCTTCTTTGAATATCCGCCGAAGGGTGCGACCGTATCATCAACCGTTGTTCCTGTTCCCGGTGATTACTTGGTGAAAAAAGCTTCTGCCTATGACCTTTCTTTTACTACCAGATTTCAGGGAGAGTGGCCGAATGCTCTTATGGCATTTGGGCGAAATCTTTTCTTCGGGAGCGGATATGGCTCTGTGAGTCTTGCAGTTGACAATAATTATTACCGGTTGCTCGGTGAAACAGGACTTTTAGGTACACTTTCTTTTATCGTAATCTTTTTGGTGTATGGAGTTTTTGTAAAAAGGACACTTCCCGATGTCGATTCAAAGCTTGTAAGAAGTTTTACGTTGGGGCTTATAGCAGGCATTGTCGGCTTGTCTTTGAATGCGATACTTATTGATGTTTTCGAGGCGTCGAAGGTGGCCTTCTCATTGTGGCTTCTTATCGGAATTTCAACAGGAATTTTAGCTTTATACAGAAAAAGTACATTTCATATATATAAGGAAATAGCAAAATTACTTACCAGTCCACCGGCAATTATTGTATATTTTTTCCTTTTGGCAATTGTAATCTTCGCACCGTCAATCAGCACCTATTTTATCGGCGATGACTTTACATGGTTCAGATGGGCAGCTTCCTGCGGAAAAGGTGGGGCGACATGCCCGTCTACACTTTCGACAATTTCTCAATACTTTTTCAATTCCGACGGATTCTTTTATAGACCCGGCACTAAATCGTTTTTTCTTCTTCTGTATCCGCTCTTTTGGCTCAATCAGGTTGTTTATCACGCCGCCTCGATCTTTCTTCATTTTGCAGTCGTAACACTTCTGTATCTTGTTGCCAGAAAAATTATGAAAAGTGATTTACTCTCTGCCGTTTCGGGATTTATCTTTTTGGTTTCGAGCGGGTACATAGAAATAGTCGTATGGATTGCGTCGATCGGACATTTGGTGAATGCCGTATTTATCCTGTTGGGACTTTTACTTTTTATCAAGTGGTACGAAACAAAGAAAATATATTATATCGCCGGATCTTTAGTGAGTTCGCTTATTGCGCTTGCCTTCCACGAGTTGGGGATAATAAGTCCTTTTCTTGCGATATCTTATGTAATTTTTGAGGAAGGGTTACAAATTAAGAAACCTTTGCAAAATCTTTTGAAAAAGGCGTACTTGTTGCTATTTGTTCCGGATGTTATGTATCTTTTGGTTAGGTATTTTGCGCATACGCATTGGTTCAACGGTGACTATAGTTATAATCTCGTAAAACTTCCTTTCAATCTTGCCGGAAATATTTTCGGATATATTCTCCTTTCAGTTGTTGGCCCCTTAAGTTACACGTTTTATGAAAAAATCCGTCTGCTGACAAAAACAAATATTCCCGTTGCCATTATTGCATTGCTTATTTTGGGAATTGCAGGATTTTTTGCCGGCAAGATGCTGATGAAAAATCTTACAATTCATGAAAGAAAAGTTGTGCTATTTTCATTCCTCTTTTTTATCGTTAGCCTCATACCATTTTTGGGTCTCGGAAATATCACGTTCCGGTATTCGTATCTTGCGTCTTTTGGAATAATTATGATCGTTGTAATGTTGGGGAGTAAATTTTATGGGTATTTATTGCACTACGGAAAAGATATTGCGATTGCAACAATTGGCATGGTAATTTCCGTATTTTGTCTTTTTCACATCATTCAAGCTCAACAAGCTATGATTGAGTGGAAGGGATCCGGAGAACGGGTGGAAAATTTTCTTACCTCTGTTGATTCGCTTTATGCCGAGCGGTGGTCTGACAAGAATAAAAAGACCGATCTATATTTTGATGACGTGCCGATAAAAAACGGCGACGCTTGGGTTTTTCCGGTTGGACTTGAAGACGCTGTATGGTTCGCTTTCAAAAATGAGAATATAACTGTCCACTCAATTAATGATGTAAATGAAATGTCACGTGAGGATTATTTGTCCGATAGCAAATGGGTTTTCAAATTTCAAGGAAACGGGAGCCTTAGAAGAGTAGTATGGAGCAAGAAGGGAGCAGTCGAAGCAGATGAATAAGATTTTTGATTTTCTCGACAGGAAGACGGTCATTTTCAGCGTTATTGCCATTATTATGGTGATCGGTTTTTGGCTGAGGACGTATAAAATTGATAATCCGATTGCAGACTGGCATTCGTGGCGTCAAGCAGATACTGCAGCAGTTAGCCGTAATTTTATAAAGGACGGATTTAACCCTCTTTTTCCTCAATACGATGCTCTCAATCCGCTCAATGAAACGGGCGAACCAAATCCAAATAGGTATTTTTTCGCCGAATTTCCTCTGTATAACATAATTACGTATTATGTATATTTGAATTTTGGGGTGCATGAACACTACGCCAGGCTTGTGAGTGTAGTTTTTTCAACGGCAACAATACTTTTTATGTATTTGCTCGTTGAGAGGTATTCATCGAAAAAAATTGCGTTGATGTCCTCGGCCCTTTTTGCTTTTTTGCCATACAACATATTTTACGGAAGAGTAACGATGGCAGATCCGATGTATATTTTTTTCAGCGTCCTTTCGTTGTATCTGATAACGAAATGGATAGAAAAGGAGAATATTGTTCTTGCCATTTTATCCGGATTGAGCTTTACACTTGCCATTCTTGCCAAGCCATATGCACTGGTCCTTCTGCTTCCCATCTCGTATCTTTTGTACCGTAAATGGGGATTTGGTCTATTTACCAAAATTCAGACTTACGTATTTATTGTAATAGGACTTGCCCCATTTCTTTTATGGAGGTATCACATCAATCAGCACCCTGAAGGAATGTTCGGGACGACATGGCTTTATAACGAAGGAAATATACGATTTACCGGTGCCTATTTCAGGTGGCTCGTATACGACCGTATGAACAGGCTTATTTTTGCGACCGGAGGATTTGTGCTTTTCTTTTTGGGAATTATCAACGGAATTTCCAAGAAATCAGGGTATTTTTATTTGTTGTGGCTTGTGGGAATACTCGTATTCTTTGTCGTTATCGCAAAGGGAAATGTGACGCACGACTACTATCAGATGCCTCTTGTTCCGATCGGTTGCATTCTCATGTCTCTTGGAATAAATTATCTTCTAAATTATGGACACGGACTAGTTGCCCGCGGGATAAGTCTTGTCGTTGCAATTTCACTTGTTCTCTTCATGTTATCTTTCGGTTGGTATGAGGTGCGTGGATATTACAACATCAATCACCCCGAAATAGTTGAGGCGGGAAAAGCGGTAGACAGGCTATTGCCGAAAGACGCGATAGTAATTGCTCCCTACGACAATGACTCCGCTTTTTTGTATCAGACCAACCGTCACGGATTTACCTACGGCGGGGATAAAATTGAAAAGTATATCAGCGAAGGCGCAACTCACATGGTTTCAGTAAATTTTGACGACGTTACAAATTATTGGATGAGCAAATGTCAAATTGTTAAGAAAACAGAAACGTACGTAATCCTGGATCTCAAGATATGCATGATGGACCGGATTGTTCTTCGATAATAAACCCATGAATGTCTTATTCGTAACATACGATTTTCCTTATCCAATGACTTCCGGTGGTAAAAACCGTGCTTTCCACCTTCTAAAATATGCAGCAAAGAAAGCAAATATATATCTCTATTCATTTGTGCGGGAAGACTACAATCCCGAATCAAATGCCGAAGTTTTACACTTAGGCGTCAAGGAAATAAGAGTATTTAAGAGGAAGAAATTAAATTCGATATCAAATATTCCGAATACGATTTTTAACAATTCCTCAATTTTTAGATCGTTGTATTTTGAAAAAAAGGTTGTCGAAGAGTTGAAGGAAATCATCAGAGAAAAAGATATCGATATCGTTCACTATGAATCATCGTATACCGGCTTTTTTCTGCCATCTCTTCACAAGATGCATGTCAAGCAGATTTTAGGAACTGAAAATATTGAATTTCAGCTGTATCAGGATTATGCAAAATTTATGAAGAAATTTTATCTTCGCCCATTTGTCTTGCAGCAGGCAATGCGCCTTAAAAAAGAAGAATTGGAAATGGTTATAAAAGCGGATAAGGTAACAGTTGTAACAAATCAGGAAAAAGAAATTCTAAAGGAACTGACAGGTGTAAAAGTAGATATAGTTGCAAACGGAATCGAGCCGGATAGATTTGCCTACTCTTTTAACCCAAAACTCAGAAACAACATTTTGTTCGTCGGGAATTTTACCTATTTTCCAAATATTGATGCCGTCAATTTCTTTTACCATGAAGTTTTCAAAAAAATAAAACGCGATGTAACTTTTACAATTGTAGGCAAGCAAGTAACATCCAAATTTAATTTTGATGACAGGAGAATTATAGTCAAAGATTTTGTAGAAAATATTGAAGAAGAATATAAAAAGGCAGACTTATTGGTATTTCCAATCCGGATAGGAGGAGGAACCAATTTCAAAGTGCTTGAAGCAATGTCTTTGGGTGTTCCCATAGTTGCAAAACCGGAACGGCTTGAGGGATTTGATGCAGTCTCAGGCGAGCATTTTTTAGAAGCCAATAACGCCGAGGAGTATATCAGTCAAATTGATCTGCTTTACGATGATCCGGTTCTACGTGAAAAAATTGCGAAGAATGCACGGAGACTGATTGAAAAAAATTTCGGGTGGGAAAAAATCGGACAGGATCTTCTGGAAGTATGGACGAAAGCATTATGAAAGATATATCGATAATTATTGTTGCGTATAATTCTGAAGACACGATAGTCGGCTGCGTACAGTCGATTGTTGATACAGTAAAAAAACATTCTTACGAAATAATAATATCTGACAACAGTACAAACCCAAGAACAGAGGAGGCTGTGGAAAAGCAACTCGGGGATAAAGTGATATATATTCACAATAAGCAAAATTACGGATTTTCAAAAGGAAATAATATGGGAGTTAAGAAGGCTCATGGGAAATATGTACTATTCCTCAATCCCGATGCAAAAGTATACGAAGAAACCATTGATGGCATGATCGAGTTTATGGAAAAAACTCCAGACTGCGGTTCTGCAACTTGCTTTATGGAGTTGCCGAATGGCAAGCTTGATGATTCTTCCCACCGGGGTTTTCCGACGCCTATTCGCGCATTCAGTCATTTCTCCGGACTTTCAAAGGTTTTTCCCAAAAGCAAATTATTCGGAGGATACAACATGACATACACGGATCTGACAACTACCCACGAGATCGATTCGTTGGCCGGATCTTTTATGATTGTTCCATATGATTTGGGTGAAAGGCTGAAGTGGTGGGATGAAGATTATTTCTTTTACGGCGAGGATATCGATTTTTGTTATCGCATCAAAAAGGCGGGATACAAAATATATTTCGTTCCTCAATATAAAGCACTTCACATGAAAGGAATATCAAGCGGTATAAAAAAAGTTTCAAAAGATGTAACAAAGGCAACAAGCGAGACACGAAAGTTTGCAACCTATCATAGATTCAGGGCAATGGAAATTTTTTACGACAAACATTATAAGGACAAATATCCCCGTCTTCTTACGATGTTGGTTATGATGGGTATAAATTTAAAAAGAAAATTATCATGAAAATAGGAATCGACGGTCGGCTATGGAGTGAAAGCGGAGTCGGAAGATATGTCAGAAATCTGGTTAACGGTCTTGAGAGTCGGAAAACTCATCATGAATTTACTATTTTTTTGACATCGAATAAATACGACGAGATTTCATTCCAAAACAGGAAAATAAAAAAAGTGCGCGCGGATGTGAGGTGGCACACCTTCTCGGAGCAGTGGGAATTCAAAAAAATAATTGATCGTGAAAAATTGGACTTGATGCATTTTCCTTATTTTTCATATCCTGTCTTTTACAATAGACCATTTGTCATAACAATTCACGATCTTATCATCGACCATTTTCCAACAGGGATGGCAAGCTCCCTACCCCTACCTTTGTACTATCTAAAGAGATTTGGATACCAGCAAATTATCAGTACGGCTGTTAGAAATGCAGCAAAAATTATTGCTCCTTCATACGCAACACAAAAAGAACTTTACGATCATTACAAAAAATCGGATGGCAAGATCGAAGTAATACACGAGGGATTCGATCCGATGATTTCAAAAAAGGGTAACAGTGCATTAGTTTCAAAAAAATACATCCTGTATGTAGGAAATGCATATCCTCACAAAAATTTGGAAAATCTCATCTCGGCGTACAATATTTTGTCTGAAATCAGTGACATAGAGCTTGTTTGTATCGGACGTGAGGACTTTTTCTATAAAAGGTTCGAAAAAAAGGCACCAAAAGGGGTGCATTTCTTGCATAAGGTTGATGATTCAACACTTTTTGAGTATTATACAAATGCGACAATTGTTGCCATGCCGTCTCTTATGGAAGGATTCGGGCTGCCCCTTCTTGAAGCAATGAGTCTCTCCTGCCCGGTTGTGTGTTCGGATATAGCTGTGTTTCATGAAATTGGAAATGACGCAGTTGTTTACTTTGATGCGAAAAGTCCTCAAAGTATTTCCGGAGTAATACAAAAAGTCCTTTCCGATCAAAAGCTTCGGTTGGATATGGTGAAAAAGGGGTTGTCCCAGTCGAAGAAATTTTCCTGGGAAGAATGCGTGAGAAAGACATTACATGTATATGAAAGTTGCAATAGTGTATGACAGGGTTAACAAGATTGGCGGCGCCGAGCGCGTACTTGAAAGTCTTTCCGAACTATTCCCAAGTTCCACTCTCTATACCTCTCTTTACAATAAAAAAAAGACTCCTTGGACTAAGGGAATGAAAGTAAGAGCATCGTATTTGCAAAAAATTCCTTTTATCAACACGCGGCATGAATTAATTCCGTATCTCATGCCTTTTGCTTTTGAATCATTCAAATTTGACCGGTATGATCTTGTTCTTTCAATTACAAGCGAAGCTGCAAAAGGAATTTTGGTTCCTCCGGGAATACCTCACGTGTGCATCATGCTGACCCCGACACGGTATTTGTGGAGTGGGTATGAGTCGTATTTTAAAAATGTCATTTTAAGAGTTATTGCATACCC
>CAZPUU010000015.1:0-8701 GCA_964589835.1 uncultured Gammaproteobacteria bacterium | reverse complement strand
TACGGATCGGGGGGCGCATTGGAGATCGTACGGGATGGCGTGACCGGTGTTTTTTTCAAAAAACAGACCGTTAATTCACTGTGTCAAGTCTTGCTAAAATTCAAAGACAATGTTTATAATGGTAGGGATTGCAAGCAGAATGTAGCGCGTTTCTCTGAATTTAGGTTCAAAAAAAGGCTCACTGCGTATCTGCAATCAAGAAAATATTTATGAAGGTTGTAATTTTTGCAGGCGGAGTCGGAACGCGATTGTGGCCACTCTCTCGAAAGCATACCCCCAAACAATTCGAAAAAATAGTTGGAGATAAGTCAACGTTGCAATTGGCATATGACCGCGTACGCCCGATTTTTGATCCTGAAGATATTTATGTTTCGTCGGGAGAGCGGTACCGCGATGTTTTGTTCTCTCAGATTCCGGAAATACCCCGCGAGAATTTTATTCTGGAGCCCGACATGAGAGACGTCGGCGCGGCTGTAGGCCTGGTTACTGCAATATTTCAAAAAATTTCACCCGAGGAGCCTTTTATTATTTTGTGGAGTGACCATTTGGTAAGAAATGAAGAGTTGTTCAGAAAAATATTAAGCGCCGCAGGAACGGTTCTTACAGACGATCCTAACAAGCTTGTTTTTATCGGTCAAAGGTCGCGGTTTGCGAGTCAGAATTTGGGATGGATCGAGTCCGGAGAAAAAATCCGGGATATTGACGGCATAGAATTATACGAATTTAAAAGTTTGCAGTACCGGCCGGAGCTTGAGAAAGCGGAAATCTTTCACAAAAGCGACAAGCATTCCTGGAATCCCGGATATTTTGGAACCACGCCGAATTTTCTCATGGGTCTTTATCAAAAGTACGCCCCTGAAATACACGCAGGATTATCCACAATTCAGGATGCATGGGGAACAGACAGATATGAACAAGTGCTTCGTGATGTATTTCCGAAGCTCGAGAAAGTATCATTTGATAATTTGATTCTTGAAAAAATCAGCCCGTCTGACGGGTATGTGATGAGAGCGGATCTTGCTTGGAGTGATATCGGTGCGTGGGAGGCTCTCAAAGAGGCGCTCTCAGATTCGGAAGAACAAAATGCTACAAGAGGTAAGGTAATGATGGAGGGATCGACCGACAGTTTGGTTTTTAACTACACCGATCAGATGGTTGTCGGAATCGATCTTGCCGGTTTACTAGTCATCAACACCGAGGATGTTGTTATGATTTGTCCGAAGGATTCTGTCCCAAAAATTAAAAAATTCGTCGAGAGTCTATCAGGTACGGAGCACGAATCGCTTACCTAATTATGCTATATGATGCATCAAAACGCCTGCTCGATATAATAATTTCAGTAGTTGCGCTTGTTATATTCTCCCCCATTATTTTAGTTGCGGCGATTGCAATAAAATTGAATTCGGAAGGACCCTTTTTAGCAGATACTCCGCCAAGAATTGGTAAGGGTGGAAGGTCTTTTCGTATGTATAAATTTAGATCAATGGTAGCCAATGCGCACGAAATACTGGTAAACGATCCGAAATTTAAAGACCTTTTGAATGATTACAAAAAAGGGGGATACAAGTTAAAGGATGATCCGAGAATAACAACCGTCGGAAAATTTATCAGAAAATATTCGATCGATGAGATACCGCAATTTTTAAATGTTTTGAAGGGGGAAATGAGTGTCGTTGGTCCCCGCGCGTATTACCCTGACGAGCTTCGTGATCAGCAAAAAAAATATCCTTACACTAGAGACGCCGTAAAGGTCGTGTTGTCGGTCAAGCCGGGGATCACCGGAGTCTGGCAAGTAACCGGACGGAGTCAGATCAATTTTGACAAAAGAATTCAGCTCGACGCGTCCTACGCGAAGAAGCGATCGATCATTTATGATTTGTACCTTATTTTAAAGACTCCCGACGCGGTTTTTTCCGGAAAAGGAGCTATGTAATTTCCCCGATGCATATTCTGTCAAGTTGCAATAAAACTTTCAAATGTGGTTAAATAGACTTCTAAGACTCATATGGACGAAAAAGGATTCCAAAAGATTGACTTGACGAATGCCGAAGATACGGTAAATTCGGCTCCCATGGAGGATAGAACTATGCGTAGAAAAAGAAAATTTACCATTAAAAACAAGAAAATCTTTATGTACGGAGGAATTGTTCTCGCGATTCTTCTTGTCATAACTTTGTTTGTGGGCATGCGCGCATTCGGGGTTTATAAGCAGGCGATGAAGGTAAAGGCTCAGGCGAGTGTTGCTTTCACCCAGCTGAAGTCCCAAGATATCGCAGGAGCGCGTGGCGAACTTGCCAAAACCCAAACAGAAATAACGGCTCTTAAAAAAGAAATGGAGGGCATTGCATTCCTGAAGTTTGTCCCTCTTGTCTCAGGCTACTACAATGACGCGGATCACATCGTGAAAGCCTCATCGTATGGAGTAAATGCAGGAATAGTAACGGCGGATGCGCTGATCCCTTATGTTGACGTGCTGGGACTAAAAGGAAAAGGAACATTCACGGGAGGAACGGCTCAGGATAGGATACGAACTGCCGTTAAAACCATGGGGAAAGTAGTTCCTCAAATCGACAACATTGAAAAAGAATTGAAATTGGCCCGCGACGAAATCGATCAGGTAAAACCCGGACACTATCCACCAATCGGAAAGTTAAAAAATGTGCGCGATCAATTGACGCAAGTAAAAAATATTGCCGATGGGGCTGTTGTTGCCGTCGGTCAGGGAAAGCCTTTGATCAAGGCTCTGCCGACGCTTCTCGGAGAGAAAGAGGGAAAAAAGTATCTCTTGCTCTTCCAAAATGACGCAGAGTTACGGCCTACCGGAGGATTTTTGACATATTACGCTATCTTCCGGGTGGAGGAGGGTGATATAAAAGTCGACAGCTCTTCGGATATTTACAATCTTGATAACAGTATTGCGTCACACCCGGCGCCGTCGGATATCATCAAAAAGTATTTCCCGAGCGTAAAGCAGGCATTTATCAGAGACAGCAATTTGTCTCCCGATTTCGTGGAGTCGATGAAAAATTTCAATGCCCTCTACGAAAAGTCATCACAGAAAAATGACGTCGATGGAATAATTGCGATCAATACACATTTCTTTGTGAACATCATCCGGATTTTGGGTGAAGTTCAGGCATCGGGTTTGAAATTTACGGCAGACAATGATCCCCGGTGTGATTGTCCACAGGTCGTATATACGCTCGAAGACGAGATTTCGCGGCCGGTCAACTATGTAAAGACCAATAGAAAAGGATTGGTCGGGGACTTGATGTTTGCGACACTTGATAAGGCGCTTAAGTCTTCACCCAAATTGTATTGGGGTCAGCTATTTCAGCAATTCATCGTTGATGCGAATGAGAAAAATATCCTCTTTTATCTGGAGGATAAAGATGCGCAATCCGGAATAGAGGCTCTCAACTGGGCAGGAAAAGTGGAGGAATTTAACGGAGACTACCAATACATAAATGATGCAAATTTCGGAGGACAAAAATCAAATCTTTTTGTCAAAAAGACTTTGACTATCGATTACAGTACTGATAAGAATGGCGCTATCAAGAAAAAAGTAACGATCGAATACAAAAATCCGAAACCGCATTCCGACTGTAATTTGGAGCGGGGTGGACTTTGTTTGAATGCGACGCTGAGAAATTATCAGAGACTCTTGGTCCCGAAGGGAAGCGTTTTGGATAGCTCAAAGGGTTCTCAAGTGAAAGTAGAGACGTCTCAAGATTTGGGGAAGACCGTATTTGACGCATTCTTTACCGTCAATCCTCAGGGAAAGGCGACTATGAGTTACGAATATACCTTGCCATTTAAAGTGAAGGAAAATGCATTGCCCGTTTATCTCCAGAAGCAGCCCGGAGTTGACAATATCCCGACGAAGATCACTGTCAACGGAAAGAAAGTACAGGAATTTGACCTCCGAACGGATAAAGAGCTCACGCTCAGCGGTTTTTAGACTTCATTCATGGTATATCTTAACGACATCGGGTTTGTGGTCAAGCGGATAAACTTGGGCGAAGCCGACAGATTTGTAACCCTTTTTACGAAAAATAACGGAAAAGTCGAGGTTTTGGCAAAGGGGGTCAGAAAAATTACGAGCCGCAGGTCATCCCACATAGAACTTCTCAATCTCATAAAATTCCATTCCTTGAGAACCGCAAAAAATTTTATTTTGACCGAAGTGCAGCTTGTCGACTCCTTCGAAGAGAGGAAAGGAAGTCTCAAGCAATGCGAAGTCGCATTCCTGGTATGCGAGTTGATCGACAATTTGTGTCCTCATGGGCAGATCAATCAAGAGCTTTTCGAGCATGTTTATGAATTTTTGCAAGGCGCGGGCTACGAGGATGAGGCTCTTTTACAGTTTGAGATGAAAATTTTGACACTTCTGGGGTACTGGGATGTCGAGCGGAAATTTTCGACCGAGCAGGAAGTGAGATATTTTATTGAAAGTATTATCGAGCGTAAACTCAAGTCCAGAGTAATCGGGAATTTGGGATAGAGGGGTCTGATTTATCAGGGTCTTATTGTTTGTTTTGCCTCATTTTGATATACTCAAGCTCAAGGAGAATCTATGGAAAATCTTTCACTTTCAAAAATTGTAGCACTCGCTAAAAGGCGCGGATTTATTTATCCCGGATCCGAGCTTTACGGAGGTGTTGCAAATACGTACGATTACGGACCCGTCGGAACGGAACTTTTGAGAAATATCAGAAGCCTTTGGTGGGAGGCATTTGTCCACAGACGTGAAGATATTGTGGGGCTTGAAGCGTCTCTTATTTCCCATCAGGAGATCTGGAAGTCGTCAGGACACGTCGGCGGATTTGCCGATGCGCTGGTCGACTGCAAAAATTGTAAATTGAGAATGCGGGCTGATCATTTGCTCGAGGATTTCATCGAAAATAACAAAGACAGAGCGGAAGATAATGTGGTTCTTTCGGAATTGACTTCCGATGAGTTGAAAAACGCTTTTGCTACGGACAAGGTTGAGGGATGGTCCGAGGCCAAAATGGATGAGTTCATCACCCTTTTTAAAGTAGGTTGTCCCAACTGCAGCGAAAATAAAGGAGACAAATGGACAAAAGTCCGGAAGTTCAATTTGCTTTTCCCGGTGCACATGGGGATTGTCGAGGGGGACCAGAGTCTTGCGTACCTGCGGGGAGAAACGGCTCAGGGGATGTTTGTGAATTTCAAAAATATCATCGAGTCCAACCGTGTAAAATTGCCTTTTGGAGTAGCGCAGCTCGGAAAGAGCTTCAGAAATGAAATAACCCCGGGAAATTCGGTATTCCGGACGCTCGAATTCGAGCAGGGTGAGATCGAATTCTTTTTCGACCCCGAGGTTTCTGACTGGGAGGAGCTTTATGAGGGGTGGAAAGTCGACATGTGGGAATTTATCACGAAGACTATCGGGATAAAAGAAGAAAATTTGAGGTGGCGTACCCATAGCGATGAGGAGCGTTCATTTTACAGCAAGAGGACCGAGGATTTGGAGTACAAATTTCCGTTCGGATTCAAAGAATTGTGGGGACTTGCGTACCGTACCGACTACGACCTTTCACAGCACGAGAAAGGGGCAAATAAAGAACTAAGAGTTGTTGATAGTCAGACGGGAAAAAAGACGTTACCTCACGTGATCGAGCCCGCTGTCGGAATAAATAGAATATTTTTGATGGCGCTTTCCGATGCGTATGTTGAGGAAGAAGGGCGGACTGTTCTTAAATTATCTCCCAAATTGGCGCCTTTCAAGGCATCTGTTTTTCCGCTTCTCTCAAATAAGCCCGAGCTTATGACAAAGGCCAAGGAAATTTACAAAGATCTTTCAAAAAGTTTTTACATAAATTTTGACGCGAGAGGTAACATCGGAAAACGATATCTGGCACAGGATGAAATCGGAACCCCGTATTGCATAACGGTAGACTTCCAAACCATAGAGGACGATACCGTGACGGTCAGAGACAGGGATACTATGGAGCAGATACGCCTGTCAGTACCGGAACTGCGCAATTTTATTGGTGACAAATTACTCTAAAACCCATTCTTGACTTCCCATTTTTAGTATGGGTAGAATAAATACATGCAAAATCTTCTGAAAAATAAATTGGCACTCGCCGGAATCGGAGCCGTAATTCTAGTTGGTGTTATTGTCGGGTTTATATTCATGCAAAATCAAAAGAAGGCTTCGGAAATAGTTGAAGAAGAGCAAACGGTTGAAGAGCAGGCAATTGAAATGAAAGCCGAGGATATCGGGCTCAAGCTTTCTCCCAATGCCGATAACACCGAGGTTGTCATGGAGATTTCGGACGTTTCAAAATTCAAATCCTTTGAGTACGAGATGAATTATGACGCAGAAGTTGAGGGTGAGATGGTGCCGAGGGGCGCTATCGGATCGGGTGAAGTCGAGGGTGGAAAGGCGATAAAGAGAGAAATTACGATAGGAACCTGCAGCTCCGGAAAATGTAAATATGATAAAGGAGTAACAAAGGTCACATTTATTATCCGTCTCAACCTCAATGACGGGCAGACAGGAGTTGTCAAAGCAGACCTCGCACTCGAATAGTAATTCAGGCATTGATATTGATCACCAAATTTCTCATTTCCTTTTGATATACTCAAGTTAGTATGTCCCTTGCAACTCAGGAAGCTTTCTCACAAGTAGAACCGCACGCAGCATCAACCGTTTCAAAATTGAATTGGCTCAGAGCAGCCGTTCTTGGTGCAAATGACGGGATTGTCTCTATCGCCGGGCTTGTACTGGGAGTTGCCGGGGCGACCAGCGATTCGGGAGTGATACTAACGGCCGGCATTGCCGGCATTATTGCTGGTGCAATATCAATGGCGGCCGGGGAATATGTTTCGGTCAGTAGCAGCAGGGATACGGAGCGGGCACTGCTCAACAAAGAACGGGATGAGCTGAAAAATTTTCCCGATGCGGAGCTTTTGGAGCTGATATCCCTGTACGAAAGAAAAGGGCTCAGTAAAAAAACGGCAACTCTAGTTGCCGAAGAGTTGACAAAAAAAGATGCTTTTGCGGCACACGTTGATGTGGAATTGGGGATCGATCCTGACAATCTCACCAATCCATGGCATGCTGCCTTTGCTTCAGCTTCGGCATTTTTGGCAGGAGCATTTATTCCGCTCGTTGCGATCATACTTCCTCCCCTCGAATTTCGAATACCATTCGCATTCATGGCGGTGATTTTAGCTCTTGCCGCAACCGGATTTGTCAGCGCAAAAATCGGAGGCGCGGGAACGGTTCGTGCAGTTGTGAGGGTTGTTCTGGGAGGAGCATTTGCAATGGTTGTCACATACACAATAGGAAGACTCTTTCATGCTTCAGGTATTTAATCCACTTTTTCTATTTCAAAAAGCTTCAGGCTGGATTTTTGACCTGAAATGAGTCTTATTCCGCTTTTTTTGATCTGAAAATATTCTGCAAGAGTTTCAATAACAGCCTTGTTAGCTTTTCCCTCGACGGGAGGAGCGGTAACGTAGACATTTAATTGTCCCAAAATATCCTTTTCAACTCTGGGTTTTTTGGAATTCGGATGTACTAGTATATTTATTCTCATGACTAAGATTATACGCGCCACGTGTAATGCAGTTTTTTTTGAAGGGAGGAGGAAGCGACAAGCTAAAAAACTTCGACTCTTGTACCCATCGGAGCCCAGTCATACAACCACTTTGCATCGGCAACGGATAAATTGACGCACCCGTGAGAGGCTCGCGAGCCGAATTTGTTGTGCCAGTACGTGCCGTGTATGGCATACGAGCCCTTGAAGAACATGACGGAAGGAACGTCCTTCAGAAAGTACGGTTCGTAAGGAGGATAGCTCCCCTTCATATTCTGTTTTTCATTTTTTATATAGACTTTAAAACTCCCTTTGACGGTTGGTGTGTAGCGCATGCCCGTTGAGACTTTGAATTCATTGAGAATCCTTCCCCCTTCCCATGCAAAAAGCCGTTGCTTGCCTGTGTCAACGGTGATGAGTTTGTCTGTCGTCAAAATTTCAGCTGCGAAGATGCGGGCGGGGAGGATGAAGAGAAAAAGAAGGGTGAGCGTTGCTACGAGTAAACGTTTCATGCAACCAGTATACAATTTTTTGGATATAAAATCCTGGACTCAAAAATTTAGTTTTTCATAATCGTAGAGGCACAAATTTGGTATAATCTGCTGTTATGGCAAGACCTGAAGACTATTATCGTGCCCCACAGCATGAGGAGTTAGCTCAATTCGTGAATAATAATTTCACTCCACCAGTGGACCCCTTCAGGCTTGATATGAATCTTGTGACGGGTGAAGACAGGTCGCATCTTTATACCCCCACAACGGGGGATATGAGTCTGGTGCTTTTGTACAAAGGAAAAGAAGGGTATCTGGCAAGTATGGGAGACGGGGGGGAGGAGCTTTCGGTTCTGCAATTCCAGGGTGCAGCACGCCGTGAAGGGTATAGAGTTTCAAGAGGAGTGCATCTTGTCCGGCTTTTTGCTTCGCAGATACACACGATCGCAACCCATCCGGAAAGTCCATATAGAGAAATATCAATGCCTGAAATATATATGATAGAAGGGGTTGAAGATGCCGTATCAGAAAAGGTACGGTCACGGTATGAAGAGCTTGTGTTCGAGTTGGGATTGAAATATTCACACGATGAAAAAAGATACGTGAAGAAAACAAGGTAAATCTCAGCCTCAAAAA
>CAZPUU010000014.1:5917-21093 GCA_964589835.1 uncultured Gammaproteobacteria bacterium | reverse complement strand
TTGTTTTTAGGTAGACTTTATTATATTATAACTGAGATGAATTTAAAGAATGCAGGTAAGTTTTTCCGTAAGTACTACATAATCTTATTGTTTGTTGCGTGTATTTTACTGGTAGCATTCGTTGTCTTGGTAAAGTCAGTTCTGGCAGAGTCGACATACGTATACGTAAAGGTAAAGGTGGGACAAAATTCGGGCGTTACCAATACCGAAAAAGCGACTCTCTGGCACTTAAATTCTATTAAAAAAGGTGATACATCAAAAGACCTATTCGGGCATGAAGTGGCAAGTATTTTAGGTAAGTATTTTTACCGATCGGATGACAATATTGACCAATACGACACTTACCTGATCCTTCGCCTCAAGACTACATACAATCAAAACTCAGCCACCTTTTACTTCAATAAGTTACCATTATCCGTAGGTTCTGCTATCGAATTACAATTTCCAAGAGGGTATTTCACCGGGACAATTATAGATATCAGTGCAAAGCCAATCAAAGATGTTTATGTTGATAAGATTGTTTATCTGGCTAAAAGAAATGCATTTCCTTGGGAATACAACGCAATTAAGATTGGTGATAAAGCTTCCAATGGAGAAGAAACTTACTTTGAAATATTAGATAAAAGTATGACAGAAACAACGAATATTACGTCTGATTCATTCGGTAATATGAATCCAAACATTATAGAATCGAGAGGGTACATCATTGTAAAGGCCAAGGCAAAACTTAAAAAAGTAAACGATAAATGGGTTGTGTGTGAAGACCGGGAGGTCATTCCCGGAAGAGAACTTGGAATGTCTGTATCTAATTTTGTTTTTGGTGAATATATTGTGATTGGGATTGAATAGCCCCCCGTGCGAACCAGAACCATCCCAGTATGAAAATGGTATCGGCCGGATTAAAGAGCGAATACACAATAACAGTCCAAGATGAAACGATGAAGGGGATAACCTGATGGTTTTTTTCTTTGTATTTTAGTAATCGATAGTCGATTATACAAAAATAAAGGACAAGAATTAAGAAGGTGGAAGTTCCAATTAGTCCCGTTTCCCCAATCAATTGAAACAATATATTGTGAGGTCTTGCCGTAGAAAGTTTGATGAAATTCTTTTCAGACTCTTCAATTCCCGGTGTTATATTCAGCACTACATGATTGAAGTCAAGATAATATAAATAATCGGAAAAATTACCTAAGCCGATTCCAAAAAAGGGAGAAATCGTAAGAAGCTGTGTGGATAGTTTGTATTGTGCCAGTCTCACTTCAAGAGGTCCCTTGTCTTCGTACCTATTTTGTAGCGTGAGTCTGTCAAGAATATTGTAAAAATTTACCCCATTGCTTAGGATTAGGGCAGAATATAGGACTGTTCCTACGAGCGTGATAAGAAAGAGAAGTTGAGTAATTTTTTTTAAAGTAAAAGCAAACATTGCCTTATTTTTTCGACTCCAACCATAGATAATCAAGCTTGAAATGGCTGCAAATGCAAGCATTACAAATCTCGTTCTGAAGTTAGAAAGCCAACTCAGAAAGAAGAGGGCAATTAACACTCCGGTTGCGAATAATTTCAAACTTCTATTGATCTTCTTGTCTGCAACCGCTGCTATAAAGAATGGAAGAAACATTTCACTTGCATATACCAGTACATATTTTCCATTTGATAGGTTCGTAACGAGCGTATCGGCTATGTCCTTTTGTAATATCATAGTAAGAAGAGGGAGGGAGAAATCTATACTGGATCTAAAGACAGCTTCAAGCAGTACCAGTAGAGCGCCTAGGAAGAGAGAGAAAAAAAAGAAAATGGGAAACATCTTCTTTTTTGAAGCAAGCAAAAAAGAAAGGGTAAAAATAAGAATAGAAATGATGACATTATGGTAAAATTTCAGAAATATAAGTAGGTCTTCAGCTCCCAAAACAGAAATTGATTGCCCAAAAAAATACAGAAAGAGAAGTACGAAGGCGACTTTGTTTCCTTTAACAAGTTGAGTAATAGCATCGTATTTTACAAATATAAAATATGTTGAAACAAGAAAAATTAAAATTTTTGCGAGGGTATAAGTTGAGAACAGGGTGAAATTGATTGGAATAAAATAAAACGGATATAGCTTGAGAAGAAATATCGAACAAAGAAATAAAAATAAGGCAATATTTCTGCTCAAAACCGTTAGAATTTTATTTAAATTCATGCCAAATTCTACCATACATTGTCATAGTATATGAGTTGGTTGCAGTAAATTAAATGATTGTATGCATTCCACTGATTTACAATTTTGTTATCCTTAGAATTTTTCGTCAAAATCGATGGATACTGTAGAATAATTACTAACTTAGCAAATTGGGGCGATAAATCCCTTTCACGTGGGATAAGATATAAAAATCTTTACGTACTATCATACATATGAAAAAAAACAGTAAATTTGTAACAAAAAAAAGGAGTATCATTATTCTGGCTAAAAATATCGATAGTGGTACAGGTACTTTTGTTCTACAGTTTAAAAAATTACAAAAAGATTTCATGATTTTTCCTCTTGTTTTGGAAAGGAAGCGATATAGATCAGATAAAGAGGATAGGGGTGTTACATATTTTTCCAGACATCCGACATATAGAGGTTTTTACAAAATTTCGCCGTCATTGTTAGTAGAATTTTTGAAGCAAATCTATTGGTTAAGAAACTATTTAACCAAGAAAAAACCTGAACTCATTGTGTCCTTAAACACACATTGCATAGTACTTTCCGTGATAGCGGTGTTGTTAGCAGGATCCAGTGCCAAACAAATGATTATTTTTGATAACAATGTTGAATATGTTTTCAATTCAAAATTGCCGAAAGGGATTCGCAAATTGTGCAGGATTGTGGCCAGTTATTTTTTTAATTCGGCAGATTTGGTTATTGCAGTATCAAAAGGTGTGGCGAGGGATGTCGGGGATTACTTTTCGATCAGAAAACCAATTACCGTTATATCTTATGGAATCAATTTGAACATAGTAAAAAGGAATAGTAAAGAAAAGATATCAGAATCAGATGAAAATGTATTCAAAAAATCAAATAAAACGTTAATATCGGTTGGAAGACTGGAAGCGCAGAAAGATTTTAAAACATTAATAGAAGCTCTTAAGCTGATTCGTGAAGAGCGAAAAGATGTGAACCTGGTTATTGTTGGAGACGGGTCGCAAAAAAATCAATTAATGCAATTTGCAAAAAAAATTGGAGTAAAGCCTTACGTTCATTTTTTAGGGTGGAGGTCAAATGTCGAAAAATATATACGTAGGGCAGATATCTTTGTGCACAGCTCTTTGTATGAAGGCTTTGGATTGGTATTGGTTGAAGCTTTAGGTCTCGGTATACCGGTAGTATCAGCAAATTCTCCACATGGTCCGGAGGAAATTTTGGGGAAAGGAAAATATGGCAGTCTTGTCTCTGTGGGGAACGCGAATGAGTTTAAAAATGAAGTTTGTTATCTATTAGAACATCAAAAAAAAGAACAGAATGCTTCAGGACTTATTGATCGTGCAAGATATTATTCGGAAGAAAAAATGTTATTGAAATACAAAAAAGTAATAAAAAAAATATTGTTATGAAAACTCCTTTAGTTTCTATCATTACCGCTACCCATAATTCAGAAAAATATATTGACCGCTGTCTAAGCTCAATTATGGATCAGAAATTGACCAATTGGGAATTGATCGTTATTGATGATTACTCATCAGACAATACGGTCAAAAGAGTGGAAGAATTCATGAAGGGAGATTCAAGAATTCGCCTTGTTAAGCATGCGAAAAATTGGGGTGCCCGCAACCTTCACAAAATATACAATCAGGCCCTCACATTGTCTAAAGGTAAGTATGTAGCTATGCTTGAGGGGGATGATTGGTGGTCAATAAATAAGCTCGAATGCCAACTAAAAGACTTTAAAGATAAAAAAGTCATTCTTTCGTATGGAGATGCAGTTCTTACGAATGCAAATGGTGTCCCTGTGAAATTAATTTCGTATAGTGGGAAGCAAAATATGCTGAACAATACTCCCGTTCCGAACATTCTGGAAAAATTTGCAGATTTTAATTTTTTCTTCGTAGTCTCATCGTTAATGCTAAGAAGGGAGACGCTCGTCAATATGGGTGGTTTCAGGAGCAGTTCAATAATTCCTTTTTTTGATTTTCCAACTTGGTACGAACTGTCTCTGAGGGGAACTTTTAGACATAACCGGAACATATTAGCCTATTATAGGAGGCACAAACATTCATCATGGGTTGATGTGGCAAAAGATTCTGACGCTATGCTGAGAAGCGAGATGCAGCGGATGTACTGGGAATTTATAAGAAAAAACCAAGTTTTCCTAGAAAAAAAAGGATTTAACATCAACAAAGAATCCCTGATTACACAGCAAAAGAAAGCTGTTTCAAAAAGAAAAAAAAATAAAAATTTTAGCTTGTTTATGAATGCAATACTGTATGAGGATTCTCAAGCACTTAGAAAAGCTGCACGATACGCTTTGGTTGATGAGAGAGATGGTCGTGGAGTAGGACTTAGTAGAAAAATGTTTATTTTGACGATCTTATTTCTAGGACCGTTCAAAAGTAGCCTGCTAGTTGGCTATTTCTATATTCAGTATTTTTTCTACAGCCTAAGAAAGTTACTTAGTTAGTATCCTAAGCTTTTGAATTTTTCAATGATATCTTTTCTGTTTTGGCTATCTGAGGGGGGAGTGACAAATTCTTTAAACTTTTCAGAAAGATATTTTCTGTATTTTTCAACCAAACTCTTGTCTTTCTCTGCAAGGTTATTCATTTCTTCAGGGTCATTTTTTAGGTTATACAATTCTTCCTTGTCATTTTTGACCGTACAGTAATCATCATTATTTAAAATGTATTTATAGTTGCCATCGGTCACACCGATCCTATCCGATCGATTGGAGGGGGTTCTAAAATATACGACCTTATTAAGCTCTTTATTTTGAGTTTTATTATGATAAAAAACATCTATGAAGCTTTTTCCGGCAAAAGTACTTTCAGGAAACTTAATATTCAAAAGATCGAGTAGTGTGGCTGTTACGTTAGTGTTGTCGAGCAACATGTCAGAACTCTTTTCTTTGGTTCCAGGTACATAGATAATAAGTGGTATTTTTAAGGCGGAACTGTATAAACTGTTTCCATGGTGGTATATATTGTGGTCAAAGCCTTCTCCGTGGTCAGCAAGGAGCACAATGACAGTTTTTTTTGTGAGGTTCATATCCTCGACTGCTTCAAGAATCCTTCCAATTTGTTCATCCGTACTTAAGAGTTCGGCGTCATATAGATTTATTTCGTGCTGTCTGTCGTTTTCAGAAAGTTTTTCGACATTGCATAATTGAGGATCGCTATCTGCGAGAAGTTTTTCGTCATACGTTTTATTTATGCACGTATAAGTATCAATTCTGCACAAGTATTGGTCAGGTGGAAGGTAAGGTGCGTGCGGATTAAGGTAGTGCAACCATAAAAAGAATTTTTTATCGCGGTATTTATTCAACCATTTAATTGATGCGCTTGTTAGTTTGATCTGGTCTCTATATGTATTCGCATAGAGTTCCGGATCATAATTGCCTAATCCTGATGTGTTGACAAAATTGTACTCATCAAGCCCGCGTCGGAAAAATTTTAGAACGGTACCAAGCAGCGGGTTAGTAACAAAAGCGGCAGTATGGTAATTATTTGACTTCAAAATCGTTGGTAACGTAGCTTTGTTAGTATAGCTTTCAATATCCGTCGGGTAGTCTTCGGTTAATGGACCATTCAACACTTCATCATCTCCTCCGGTAAACAGTGAGAAAAATGAATGTGTGGTGAGAGGAAAAATTGTGTAATAATTGCTAAATTTTGTGGCACTTTTTGCCCATTGATCGATATTTGGAGTCGTGTCTTTCTTATATCCATAAACCCCCATATGATCGGCTCGGAGTGTATCTATAGAAATAAAAATTACATTGCAATCTTCACATATAGGATCGCTTTGCCTATATAGATAGAATAATAGTCCAGCTGCAGCAAGTAGTACGGTAAAGCCGATCCTAAACATCCTGAATCTAAACAAATGAAGAATTTTTTCCATTCTTAATATAATATCATTATTAGAGTAAGGATAAAGTGTGTTTCATCTGAAGCCAGAAAATATTGCAAAATGCGTGTACAGGAAGGTTGTTAAAGGTTGATAGATGTTTGGAATTGTATCTGTGCAATCATAATTAACTCTCCAAGTTATATTTTAATATTTATTTCATATGCAAATTATGATTGCTATACTAGAAGCTAAATTATGAAAAAAAAGTTTATTGTTTGTTTAGCAATTGTTCAAATCGGAATAATAGGCGTGCTTATTGTTGGTGTATTCAAAAAGACAGCAGAAGTAAAACCTTCTATTGGTATCACTAATAAAGATAGTATTGTTAGAGTTCAGACCGAACAATATTCGTTTTTTTTTGAACCTAAATCAAACAATAAATATAGAGATGTTGGTGGTTTTAATGCAACATATACCATTAATAAGGACTCGCTTAATGATAGATATGATTATCCAGCTGAGAAAGAGAATGGCGTTTTTAGAATAATTACACTCGGGGACTCATACACTTTTGGTTTTCATGTCAGTACACAAGAAAATTGGACAGAGCTTTTAGAAGATAAGCTAAATAAAATCAAGTCAAAAAAAGTTCAAAAATTTGAAGTTATTAACCTTGGGGTAGTAGCATATGATTCTGCTTATTCTATTGAGCGTTTTAAAAAAAGAGGAGAAAAATATTCACCTGACTTGATCGTTTGGTTGCAATTCGATTTTCTGCGAGATACAGAACAAATTTTCAACGAGTTAAGTAAAATGCCAAATTTCGACTCTCTTAGTTTTAATGATCAACTTAAGGGATGGAAAAAAGCGAGAATGTCTATCGCTAGTAAAGACCGAAAGGAAGCTGTAAAAGAGCAGGAGGAGATTATTAGTCAACTCGGAGATATAACCAGATCTAAAATTATTATCATTCCTATACCTGTCATGAAAGAAGAATTTAAAAGGAGCATGGAGAAAGTGGCAGGCGAGAAGCACTATATTTATGCAGATATTTTGAGAAATTTCTATAATTTGCATGGAATTTTACCTAATGATGATCATCCAAACCAAACTGGCCATCGGCTAATTGCTGAAGATATATATGGTTATCTTAAGAAAAACATTATCTCAGCATACTAGATTTCTAAGAGTAATATCTTACCAGCAAATCATGATAATAAGATATAGATCTGATTATCATTGGGATCGAAGAATGAATTAAGGGCTTCTAAGCTTCACTACCTAAGAAGGTAGAATATTAGAGTCATGATAAGGCGTGTCCCCTTTCAGTCCACAGAATTATATTGAATAGAACAAGCATCTAATTGATGAGCTCGGAAAATCTTTTTCATAATTTCAAATAAGACTTTTCCCGTGTGCTATACTGGTCGAAATGAAAATATTGGTAACTGGCGGAGCCGGTTTTATCGGTTCTCAGTTGGTCGATCGATTAATTAAAAAACACAAGGTTTTAGTGTTTGATGATTTATCAAATAGTACCAAATCGAACCTTAATAAGAACGCGGAATTTGTAAAAGGTGATTGTCGGAAATTTGAGCAGGTATCAAAAATATTCAGTGATTTTTCACCTGAGGTGGTTTACCATTTGGCCGCTGATGCAGCAGAGGGAAAAGCACAGTTTTCGCCAGTCGAGGTTACTTCAAGAAATTACGACGCTTTTATTAAAGTTCTTACTTGCTCAATAAAAACGAAAGTAAGAAGATTTGTATTTACTTCTTCTATTGCTGTATACGGGGGTATTCAAACACCCTTTGGAGAGCGCGATTTGCCTCTTCCTGAAGATCTTTACGGTATCTCAAAGCTAGCTGCCGAGCAGTCTTTGAAAGTCATGAGTAAAGTACACAATTTTGAGTATGTTGTGGCCCGACCTCACAATGTTTATGGTCCGGGTCAGAACATGGCTGATCCATACAGAAATGTTGTCATGATATGGATGAATGCGATTCTCCAAAAAAAGCCATATTTTATATATGGTAATGGAGAGCAGAGAAGGTGTTTTACCTATATTGACGAAGTTATAGACGCGCTCTATAACTGTGGTTTTGAAAAGGTCTCAGGAATGACATTCAATATTGGGGCTGATAAAGACTATTCTCTGAACGAGTTGTCACAGCTGATCCTGGATACTACGAAATCAACTGTAAAGCCAATTTATTTGCCCGAACGTCCGCAGGAGGTTATGAATGCGGTTGCTGATCACTCTTTGGCAAAAAAGGTATTAAAATATAAAGACAAGACACCACTGAGAGAAGGAATACTTACGACATGGAAATATGCGAGTAAGATGGGTCCACAAACAGCAAAGCTGAAAGAGCTGGAAATACCTGGTGCAACCAATTTGCCACGGAATTGGGAGATATTACATGAAAAGTCCTAGGCGGTAACGTCCTCAATTGTTACAAAATCGGCACTGCACATATTTTCCATTAATGAATTGATTTCTCTAGCATTTTGCATTCGGGTTAGACCAAAAGGGGAGGCAGAGACCGTTTCTTCGATTATTATTTCTCCTTCATTCTCCTGACCGATAAAATGACAGAAGACCCCTCTTAGAGGATTGCTTGCTTGGCCTTCTATAATCCTGAAGGCTTCTGACATGTCCGGTTTTATGACAAAAATTCCTTCAAGTTGTGTTTCCGGGGACGGCATAAGAGAGGTTAAGACTTTACATTGTACTTGCTCATGAAAGATTCGATGCCGTGCGTAACCAATAGCTCCAGATTTTTTTGAACGTGCTTTGTCATTGTTCGTACTTCGTGGTGCTCATTCTCAAGAAAGGGCTGAAGGACGTATTCTTCGACTGAGTGATGGTTTTTAAGTGCTGTTTTAGCGCCGTCTATCCTCATCGGTTTTCCTATACCCATCCGGATTCTTAAGAAGTTATTTGTTTTAAGAGCATTGATAACAGACTCGATGCCATTGTGCCCTGCAGATCCTCCTCCAAAGCGGATTTGAAGCTTTCCTAGGGGTAAGTCGAGTTCGTCATGAATGACGATAATGTCCTCCGGTGACACCTTGTAGTAGTCAATAAGAGCTTTGACGCCCATGCCCGAGTTGTTCATGAAAGTTTGGGGTTTTGCGAGAAGAACTGTGGTTTTGGCTAATTCAATTTTTTTGATGAGTGTTTTTGCTTTTTTATTCTCCTGCCAATTTGATCTTGCAACGGGTTCATACTTTTTTAACAGATAGTCGAGGGTTTCAAATCCAATATTGTGCCTTGTGTTTGTGTATTTTTCTCCCGGATTGCCTAGTCCAATAACTATTTTCATAAACTCTTCACAAAGAGCACAGTCTTATACCTTTCCTTTGCTTTCATTTACGCCGCGGATTTCCTTTGCAGTAACTTTTCCTGAAGTATCTATTTCATAAACATACGCTTCTCCCGTGCCAATTTCAAGTGTTGCAATGGAGTCGTCCGAAATGTTTTCAAGATACTTCACGAGTGCACGAAGGGAGTTGCCGTGAGCCGCGATAATGATATTTTTGCCCTCTTTCAACACAGGTTCGATTGCTGAGAGGTAGTAGGGCAATACTCGTTCGTAGACCATTCTGAGTGACTCTCCATGGGGAGGAGGGTAATCCCACGAGCGTCTGATTTTTTGAAACTCTTCTTCTCCAACCTCTTTTTGTATATCCCACTTATTTTTTTCAGTATAATCACCATAATCACGCTCATTGAGCGCTTCGCTGTTGGTAATTGGCGGAGTTTGGTCTATTGTTTTGAGTATTTCTTCAAGTGTTTGCTGAGCTCGGATCAGCGCTGAGCTAAATGCAAGGTCAAAATGTATATCCTTTAGTTGTTCTCCTGTTCTTTTTGCCTCATCAAATCCAATTGGTGCCAGTGGAATATTACGCCATCCGGTCCAAAGACCTTTTTCATTCCATTCTGATTTGCCGTGGCGGACTAAAACGAGCGTTGCCATGTTTAAAATAATATATTAAGAATAAAGTATATGCTAAACTCCTGCTTCGATTTCGAGTAAACGGTTATACTTTGCCAATCTCTCACTTCTTGCCATTGATCCCGTTTTTATGAATTCTGATGCGCACGCGTAGGCAAGATCGGCAATAAATGAATCCTCTGTCTCGCCGGATCTATGAGAAATTGCTGTTTTCCATCCGGCTTTATGAGCCATTTTAATGGCCTCAACGGTTTCGTTAATTGAGCCGATCTGATTTACTTTCACAAGCACCGCATTTGCAGCTTTTTGGTCAATTGCCTTTTTTATTCTCTCAGGATTTGTGACTAACAGGTCATCTCCGATAGTTACAAATCCGAACCTTTCAGCCATATCGGTAAATACTTTCCACGATTCCCAGTCGTCTTCAGCAAAAGCGTCCTCAAAAGAGAGGATTTTGTATTCTTGGCCAATTTTTGAGTAGTATTCGGTTAGTTGTTCGGGCGTAAGCCATTGCCCGGTTTTTTTCATCTCGTATTTACCGTCTGCAAAGAATTCTGTTGAGGCAACATCGAGAGAGAGTCTGTAGTCTGTAACGTTTTCATATCCGATACTTTTTGCAGCAGTAACAATTGTTGAAAGGACTTCCTCATTTGATGAAAGAAGTGGAGAGTATCCTCCTTCATCTCCTAAAAGAGTAGAGAGCTTTTTATCCTTTAAGGTTTTTCCGAGGCTGTGAAAGATTTCAGCTGCAACTCTGACCGCCTCTGACGGTGTAGTGGTGTTTGGAACGACCATAAACTCCTGAATATCAAAGTTCCATGAGGCGTGCTTGCCACCATTGACGATGTTGACGAGAAGCTGCGGGAATGCGACTGGCTTTCCTTCAAAATAGTATTCATTCATAAATTTCCAGAGAGGTTGATTTTTTGTGTGTGCAGCAGCTTTGACTACTGCCTGGCTGACTGAAAGGATAGCGTTTGCACCGAGTTTTTCCTTATTGGCCGTTCCGTCGAGCTCGATCATCTTGCTGTCAATTGTGTCCGGATCGGCTTCCATACCGATGAGTGCCGTTTTTATCGTGGTATTTACATTTTCAACAGCTTTTTTAACCCCTTTTCCCATGTATCGGGAGGGATCCTCATCCCGCAACTCAACAGCCTCATGCGACCCCGTTGACGCACCTGATGGAACGGATGATGTGTGGACCGAGTTATCTTCCAGGGTGACGAATGTCCGGACAGTAGGATTGCCGCGGGAGTCAAGGATTTCGAGTGATTTTATATCTGTGATTTTCATGGCCAGAAGATATGATAATGCGTTTTTTGCAAAAAAACAATAGATTTATTTGGGAAAATCTTTCTTATATACCAAGAATTTGCATTGAATTCTCGATCATTATTCTCAAAAACGCACCAAGAGGAGTTGCAAGAAGTAGTAAAAAGAGAATAAAAATACCGAAAGGAGCTAGGGCAAAATACTGTTGTGCGACGCGTTCGGGCATAACGATTGAAAAGAATTTTGAACCGTCAAGCGGGGGAACAGGGATAAGGTTCAAAAATCCGAGTGCAAGATTGAATTGTATGACCAATTTTAGAACAGAGTAAATATCGGGAGAAGCGGATCCTACAAGTTTTAGCAAAACTGCGGCAACGACTGCGATAATTAAATTGGTCATTGGACCGGCCAAAGCAACAAGAGCAATATCTTTTCTGCCCTCACGAAGCATCAGTGGATTGACAGGTACCGGTTTTGCAGCTCCAAAAATGAGTGGGGAGCCTGAAAAGATAAGCAAAATAGGTACGGCGATGCTCATAATAGGGTCGATGTGAGGAAGCGGGTTGAGTGTAAGTCTCCCCGCAATACGGGCGGTGGGGTCACCTAGCTTTTCCGCAACCCATCCATGGGCGATTTCATGAAGTATTGCAGAAAATACGAGAATAACTACAGCTATCAGCAATGTTTCCATTCCCATTATAATAGCAGATATAACCCATTTTGAAAATTAACAGGTATTCTTTTGAAATACCACAGGTATTGTGTTAAAATACTCTCATCTTACACATGAAAGGATTTAATTTGAGTGGCAAACACATCGAAATCATCTAATAGCACGGGTAAAGCTACCTCCATGGCTGAGCTTATGTCGCGTGCTTCTTCCCAATTTACAACTCTCAAAAGAGGCGATAATGTTACCGGAATTGTCAAGAAGCTTACTCCAAAAGAAATACTGCTTGATATAGGATATAAATCCGATGCTTTGGTTATCGAATATGACAAGCAAAATCTCGAGAATTTACTCGGTCTTTTAAAAGTAGGAGATACGGTTACTGCAAGTGTTATTTCCCCCGAATCAGAAGAAGGATTTCCGGTTTTGTCATTGAGACGTATGCTTGAGGAAAGAGTTTATGGTGCACTTGAAACCGTATTTAAGGCAGATACTGCACTCACTGCTCACGTCCTTGAAGTGACAAGAGGCGGCTACTTTATAGAAACAAATGAGGGAATTAAAGGCTTTTTACCAAATTCACAATTAAGAGATGCAAAGCTTGCGCAAGGTGATAAGGTTGAAGTAAAAGTTATCGAATTTGACCGAGAGAAGAAGAGAGTTATTGTCAGCCAAAAGGCGATGCATTATCTGATGAGTATCATCGAGATCGAAAAGCAGATCAAAAGAGATGCAGTTATAAAAGCAGTTGTGACGTTGGTTACCTCATACGGCGTATATCTTGAAATTACTCCAAAAGAGGGGGTAATTATTGAAGGATTTATCCATATTTCTGAAGTAAGTCATCAAAGAGTTGAGGGTCTTGAGGGGAAATTTTCTATCGGCCAGACTTTAGATGTGATGGTTATAGGGGTTGACGTTGAGAATAAGAGGGTAAATCTTTCGCTTAAGAGACTCGAGAAGGATTCATTTGAAGATATAAGAAAGAAATACAAAGCAGAGGATACTATCACCGGGGCCGTTGTTGATGTAAAGACAAGGGGAGTGACGCTCAAAGTAGATGAAAATGTGATGGCTTTTATCTCTTCAAACAAAATCCCGACGGATACAGAATATAAAATGGGTGACAAGATAGAAGTTGAAGTTGTTGATTTCGACGATAAAAAGAGACTTATTCTCGTTTCTCCGGTTCTTAAGACCAAAGTCTTGACCTATCGCTAATTAAGCGTTTAGTTGATAGCGTTTAGCGTTTAGTTAATTAATTCTGATATAACTAATCCCTAAACTCTAATATCTAAACCCTGACTTATGGCTTCAAAAAAAATCTTCGTTTGTAATAATTGCGGCAACGAATCCTCTAAATGGCTCGGCTTATGCCCTTCATGTCAAAGCTGGAATTCTTTTCAGGAGATGACCATTCCGATGGCTGGGAAAAACGATAAGCTATCAAAGAGAGGGCAGATTGAGGCAAAGGATGTGCTGACAATAGCAAAAGTAAAAAGCACTTCTCTCTCAAGGATTTCAACGACGATTGCAGAATTTGATAGAGTTCTGGGTGGACCACAGATTCCCCAAAAAAATAGTCAGGGTATTGTTCCTGGCGAGGTGATACTTCTCTCCGGTGACCCGGGGATAGGAAAATCAACTATCATGTTGCAACTCGCGATAAAAATCGCTTCTACTGGTAAAAAAGTATTATATGTCAGCGGGGAGGAAAGTGAATCACAAATCAGGATGAGAGCCGAAAGAATTGCAACAGAAAAAGAGCTGTCAAATCTGGATATTTATCTACTTTCAAGTACAGATATTGATCAATCTATTACCGTTGCGGAAAATAAAAAAGTAGACCTTTTAATAGTCGACTCGATCCAAACGGTCGAGTCGAGAGATGCAAACGGATTTCCGGGTTCTCTCCCACAGCTTCGATATTGCACCATGAGATTAGTTAGTTTTGCAAAAAGCAGCAATGTTCCTGTTTTTTTCATCGGACACGTGACCAAAGAGGGGACGATTGCCGGGCCTCAGCTGCTTGCACATATGGTTGATTGTGTGCTTTACCTTGAGGGAGAAGCCTTGACAGGAACAAGAATTTTGAGATCACTCAAGAACAGGTTCGGGGATACAAGCGAGGTAGGGATTTTTGTAATGGAAGAAAAGGGGCTTGTTGAAATAACCGATGTGAAGGATTTTTTCTTAGGATCAGGCGAAAAACATGTCGCCGGATCGTGCGTGACCGTTGTGATGGAGGGGTCAAGACCGCTTCTGATTGAAGTGCAGGCACTAACAGTCAGTTCAAAATTAGCATTTCCCAGACGCGTTGCGCAGGGGATTTCAGATAAGAGACTCGAGCTTTTATTGGCAGTTCTGAATCGTCATGGTACAATTAATGTTGATAATCATGACGTTTTTGTTAATGTAGTTGGAGGCCTTAAGATTACAGAAACTGCATCAGACTTAGCAATATGCCTTGCCATTGCCTCAAGCATCAAGGGAATTGCGCTTCCCAAAACTGTCGCCGTTGCGGAGGTTGGACTTCTCGGCGAGACAAAAACGGTTTTGAATCTGGATAAAAGGATAAAAGAGGCTGAAAAATTCGGATACAAAACAATCGTTACAGCGAAAGACACGCCATACCTAAAAGAAGCGCTACGGCTTGCCCTCAAAAAATAATTATTATGCAAAAAAAAATCACACAACCCAAAAAACAAAAAAAGGAAGAGAAGAAGGTAGAGAAAAACGGGAAGAATAATACTCAACATGAAGCAAACAGACTCCTTGAAGGAATCATGTTGCCTCAAAGGGTTGTTTCTCAAATAGCTGAAGAAGTTGGAAATATCGTTGCAAAACAACTAAAGAGGGCATCTACACCGAGTACTTCAGAGAAAAAGTTTGAAAACCCTCTCTTTTTGGACACGTCTGCAATAATTGATGCACGTGTTTTTGATCTCATCAAGCTTGGGGTCTTTACAGGGACATTTGTTGTGCTCGATGGGGTTTTAGACGAGTTGAAGCATATTGCAGATAGCCGTGACGATGCTAAAAAAGAGCGAGGAAGAAAGGGATTGAAAAAGCTTGAGGCGCTTCGAAAAGAGAAAAATATCAAATTTGAAATATATGACGATTCTGAAATCAAAAAAGCGGTTGACGAGCGGATTGTTGAGGCTGCAAAAAAAACAAAAGGGAAAATAATTACCTGCGATTTCAATCTTTCAAAGAAGGCGTCTATTTCAAATGTTGTGGC
>CAZPUU010000014.1:0-5817 GCA_964589835.1 uncultured Gammaproteobacteria bacterium | reverse complement strand
TATTTTGAGGCTAAAAAAGGCAATTTAATTGTTTGTTGCTGATTTTTCAATTTTTCCTCTCGTTTCCCCCTTCACAAATCTTTTTAGAGGGTGTAGAATACTTTTTGGCGGTATTTCATGGGGTACCGTTTTTTTTGGGCAAAATATGCATCATTACGACTTTACAAAAATTATTGCAACGATCGGTCCTTCCTCCGAATCTGAGGAAATGATCGAGAAGTTGATCAACAGCGGAGTAAATATTTTCCGCTTCAACCTTAAGCACAATGAGCTTGAGTGGCACAAAGACAGAATACAAAGAGTAAAGGATATTGCTTCAAAAATGGAGCGTGCTGTTGGAACTCTTATTGACCTTCAAGGGCCTGAAATAAGGCTTATCACCCCTAATATGGAGGAAGTAAGTATTAAGAAAGGTGAAGAAATACTAATTTCAAAGAAAGATAAAAACAACGATACTTTTTCGCTTACCGATGATATCGTTCTTGGTTATATGGAAAAAGGACAAAAGGTAGTTGTCGATGATGGTAAATTTCAATTTGAAGTAAAAAATGCTTCAAAAGACTCGGTAACTCTTATCTGTCATTCATCAGGCGTTCTTAAGACTAGAAAAACACTCAACGTTCCGGGTGTGTACTTTCCTTTGGCGGCATTAACCGAGCGTGACAAGGAAGCAATCCGCAGTTTTGCAAAATCTCCGGTTGATTTTGTGGCTCTTTCTTTCGTGCGTACCGCACAAGATGTATGGGATTTGAAGGAATACATGAAAAGCGTAAAATTTGCGGGAAGAGTTATTTCAAAGATTGAGACCGTTTTGGCAATCGACAATCTCGATGAAGTTATCGACTCAAGTGAGGGTATTATGGTTGCCCGTGGAGACCTTGGGGTAGAGCTTCCCATCGAGCAGGTTCCTCATTATCAAAAAGTCATGATCAAAAAGTGTCTTGAGCGTGGATTCCCTGTCATAACAGCAACTCAAATGATCCACAGCATGATCGAAAGGCCGTACCCAACAAGGGCTGAAATCTCAGATATCGCAAATGCAACATACGACATGACGGACATGGTTATGCTTTCAGAAGAATCTGCAGCCGGACAATATCCAAATGAGGCAGTTACTTATATGAAAAAGACTGTAGTATACAATGAAAAATTTGTTGAGCCTGAAGACACCAGGTCAATGTTTGATTTTATTATCGCCGACAGTGAAGAAATGCTTTGTGACACGGCATACAATATGTATCTTCAGTTCAAAAAGCAGGATTATGACTTCGGAGGATTCGTTGTGTATACCGAAAGGGGCAGGACAGCAAGAAAGCTCTCCCGATATCGAGCAAAGGCTCCGATCTTTGTTTTTGCTCCAAATGAAAAGGTCCGGGATAGTTTGACTGTAAATTATGCTGTTGTGCCCTTTGTTCAGCCTTCAATATTCAAAAAGGGACAACGCGTACGGTTTGAGGATATGCAAAATGCGATAGATTTTTTGAAGAAAAAGGGATATTTTGATACGAAAAAATATTATATTTTCCTCTACGGAGACGCGTGGATGGTAGAAGGTCATGTATCGACTATCAAAGTAGTCGGTCCCTCCAGGTAATTCTTCACTCTGCTATTCGGTTATCATAATTTTCAATCAGGTTTTTTTAGGTCGAGATTTCTATACAGATCGGAATAAAGGAATAGATATTTTCACGCAAGGGTAGGGTTTTTTAAGTTGATGGGGGAAAGATGTATAGTTGCAGCTTCTGCCAGTAAAACTGCAAAAAAAAGGCTTCTACGTTTAATTGGAGGTAAGAAAGCCTGCCCAACTCACTTACCCCCAATCAAAAATAGAAGCAAAGCGTCCAACTAACGTTTTGTTGGGCAACAAAACCGCATAAAAAGCCGGATCAGCAGTCGTGAAAAGAGTTGAATTAGCAATCCAAACCATTCACTTTTGCTTCAGGATATTTTCTTGACAAGGGTAGTAACATTTGCTAATTTAAGAACCAGCATAGTCTTACCCTGCCTAAAGACTAAAAGCTAACAGTTAAAAGAGCATTGCTTTTCGTACTTGGATTTATTTATGAGTAGCGAAAGCGATGCTCTTTTTCTTTGTATCGGGCTACGACACAAAGAACAGATTAACTGTTACCTTTTATTCTCTAGTGCTTATTTCAAAGAACCTACCACTGGATACTTAGTCCCCGGTCGATAAGTGATTTCAACTGCTGCTTGCCATAACTATTCACTGAATTTTGTTGATAGTCGGATAGAACCCTTCTGCTACGGGCTGATTTCCGATTTTTTGGTTTTTGAGTAAAAGAAAAAAATTTCATATTTCCCCTGACTTTTCAAAGTATAGCACATAATGTCAACCCTATCAACCTATAACAAAAATGATACATTACGATGTAATCCTAGAGTTTGTACAATATCAATTTAGCCTATGTTATCAGTCTTTCTTTAATTTAGATAAAAATGTGGATAACTTGGGGATAGTTATTTTTTTCTTCGGTGAAGGCGTCTGTAAATCGAAATCCTCAACGACTCAGATCTCTTTTCAAAGTAACCATTCGCTCTCGTAAGTGGCCATGCTGTTCTTTTTATCCATGAGTACCGGAAAAGGAATATAAATGGAGTAAGAGCAAGCAATAAGCCAAAATATTCAAGATATTGAGGTATATACGTAATGATATATTGAGTTGAAGAAAGCCCTTGGGGGACAATCCAGCCATTGCTCCAGCGGTTGGTCTGGCGGTGGGTATTTATTTTTTCACCAAAGATAAAGGGAAGTGAGGTTTTGATGATGCACGAAACCGTATTGCTGCAGTTGACTGCATAGAGACCGAACCCTTTTTGGTACGAGTACCGGTAATCAACGTAAGCTGGCTTACCATCCGTTTTGAATACCAATGAGCTTGGAGTAAGTATTTCTGTATTTGAAATTGAGCCGGGAAAGGCGTACGAGTTAACGTTTCCTGTAATAATACTTGCCAGTACAGAGTATGGTGCAGGGACAAAGCGTATGCTGTAGAGTTCATTTTTACTTGTTGATCTATTGATTCCTGTATTTTCCAGATTAACATCGTAGCCCCGCCCATCGGGATCACTTGCCGGAAGGAAGAACGTATCTTGGGCATGCCCTTTGTCGGTTGAAAGCTTTGCATAAATATCGCAGTTGCGCGACGTGTAGTTGGTGATGCAAAGACTCAATGGCAATCCTGATACATTTTTTGACTCTATAAATACCAGGTATGAGAGTTCATGCGGCAAATCAGGAAAGGCTATGTGGTCGCAAAAACTGCCTTCTTCTGACTCGTACACAAACGCATTATTTGTTCCCCGCTTTTGTATTGTTTTTACTGATGAATTGACAGGACTTTTACAATCGTTGACAACAGGTTCATTCGTATTTGCTTCAAAAGTAAAAGATGAGTCTTGTGGAACCGGAAGCGTAAGCTCTTGGAAAGAGCCGGGATTTATCGGTGAAAGTCCATTTTCAAGAGATATTGAGGTTTGACCATCGCTTGATGATAGTTGGAAGTTATTCAGATTAATTTTTTTATTCCCCTTGGCAATTTTGAGAATAAGCTTTTTATTGGTTACTGTGTCCGTTGTTGCCGCAAAAGTGAGCGACTTAAGATGTGAATCGTCAACTACTTCAACCGTTGATGAACAACTAGAGCTTGTGTTTTCACTCAAGCACGCAGAAAGTCCTTTCGTGGTTGTTGTGAATTGTATTGAGATAAGAGATGACGGTGAATTGAGGGTTAGGAAATACATAGGAAGCTGGAGACACACGTCACGCTTTTCATCAGCGGTAAGACTCAATGTTTGGCCTTCGATCAATGCGCTGAGTGATCCGTTTTGTTTTTGGTCACAATATGAAAAAGTTATAGGAAGCTGGGACAGATCGTATCCGGTTGAATTAAGGGGGGAGGAATAGGTGGTAAGCATATTGCTGTCGCTGTTTAAATATGTACTACCAAGAAGAGTAGGACTGTTACTTATAAGATTTTCAGTTATGAATACCTTTTCATTGATCGAAAAGAACGTGTTGTTGTTGGCATTTTCAAGCTCGATTTTTACCGGAGTTATAAGTGAGGTGTTATCAAACAAGGGTGCGAGCGGGTACAGGTTGACAGTAAGACTATTCGTCAGGTCATTTTTTATCACAACGACCGATGCAGCTATATTTTCTGACGGAAATGTTGTGCTAGTTACTTTATAGTCAGCTTTTGGAACTGAAATTGTAAGGGTTTGTTTGTCGGAAGACAGCTTACCTATTTTAGTTTTAAATTCATTATCCAGAAAGTTTTCGAAAGGAAATGTCCCACCAGTTCCAAAATTAGCATACGTACCATGTTTGCTGTAGATTCCGTCATCAAAGTATGCGCTTTCCTTTGTATTGACAGCTGCAACTTTTTTGTAAGTAGTCAGGGGAAATTGTGATGAACCATGCACTTTGTAAAGGGTTATGAACTTGCCGAATTTTTGGCCTTTTTGAAGTTGCCCATTTGCAACCAATACAGAAAGAAGTTCGTTTGTTTCGCTGTAAAAAAGGGCTGTCGTATCACTTCCGGGAGCAATGATACTGGTATCAATCAGAACGTGGCTTATACCGTATTTTGAAATAACTCTTTGAAGTTTGGCGCTGTTTTTTGAGTATATTGCGTCATGCATTTCTCGAAAATACTGTTCATTTCCCGACTCCCATCTATCAAAATCCCTCTCAAGAAGCGATTGGCTTACTCCAAAATATAAAAATCCTGCGCCTTGAAAGCTTGGTTTTTTTGTACCATACCAGTCGTGATAGACCCATCCCCACGGCGAGTGGATTGGCAGGTTGGCCACGCGTCCGCCCTTTTCCTTTTCAAGTGCTTTAAAAAGTTCAAAATACTCTTTCGGGATAGTTACTCTCATTGCGGGATGAATGAGGTTCCCTTGAAAAGCGGGGAGCATATAGATCAAAAGTCCGAAGGCCACGAGTAGTGAATAAAATGGCAAACTTATTTTTTGAAGCCGTTTTACCTTCGAAAGTAGATTTAGAATAAAAACCTGAAAAAGCCCGAAATAAATGGCGGTTAAAAATAAAAATACATTAAATATTTTATTTTCCGGAAAACGGAATGCTTCTTTAAAAAATGGTACATGGTCACGAATCCCGTTGAAAAGAAAAGAAGAGGGCTGATTGTCATTAAAAAGGAACAGAAGTGCCGTTATTAGCACTAATATAAGTCCAGCTGAGTATTGACGAAATCTCTTTATTGAATATAAAAATCCTCCAAATATTGATCCCGCAAAAAGATATACTAGCACCTTTACAAGAGGGAGTTGTAAGTGAGTTTGAAATGCCGATGTTAATTGAACAAACGCATTTTTGGAATAGTCAAAAATATTCCAGTCGAAGTAGAATATTTTAAGTGAAAGTATGGATTCTATTGTTCCAAATTCCTTATTTTTCAAAAAAGCCTCTTCGGAAAAGAGCTTATTTATATTCGCCTCTGCTACGTGAGATGCACCATTGAGGGCAAAATATACATTTGGTAATAGCCAAAAGGAGTTTACCAAAAAGATTGTTATAAGCACCAGAAGAAACCTTTTTGTGATTCCGGGATATGTTTTTCGTTTTAACGCAACCAAGGGAAGGAAGTAAAGGATAAGAGAAGCTATCATGATGTACCACAGTGTCGGTGCGTATGCCGCAGATGAAGCAAAAAACAGGACACCAATCAAGATAGCCAAGTGCTTTTTGGTTGCCTTGGCTAGCGTAAGACTTGTTGAAAGGAATAGAAATGGAAGGGCGGCGTAAGCCGTTGTGAACATTTCAAAAGGAAC
>CAZPUU010000013.1:4828-21618 GCA_964589835.1 uncultured Gammaproteobacteria bacterium | reverse complement strand
TGCTTGAAAAAATTGGCTTGAGAGAACGGCTGGAAAAGCGTATTCAATTTTCCATTTTCGATCCCTGATCCGTGATCCCTTACCTCAATTTCAACATGATCCTGTTTTATCCGCGAATACACTTCAACTATTGTATGTGTATCGGAAAACTTAATTGCATTCGACAGGAAATTTGCCATTACCTGCCCTATTCTTAGCGGATCAAAGGCAAATGGTGGTATCTGATGGTCCAAGTGGTTTTCTATCAAAATTGCCCTATCGTAGGCTGCATACGACAATTCCTGAGTCGACTTCTCAATTACATCATTTATGTTTGTTTCTCTCTTCTCGATTTGCAGTTTTCCGGCGTCAATTTTGGCGCTATCAAGCATATCGTCAATATCCTGCAGGAGTCTTCCCGCCGCATTCTTAATAATGAGTTTCATTTTCATCCTGTCTTGCTCCTCAGTTGTCGGCTGCATCAACAGCTCTGCAGCTCCTTTTATAGCTGTGAGCGGTGCTCTCAGCTCATGTACCATCATATTTACAAAACCTTCACGTATCTTTTGTGTCTCGTGCTCACGAGTCACATCCTGCATGGTAATAGCAACACCAATGACGCGGTCCGTATCCTTTTCAAATACGGGGGTTACATATATATTGAATTTGAGCTCACCTATTCCTATATTCCTATAAATCGTGCTCTTTTTCTGCAAGATCACGTCCTTCATTTCGTGCACAATATTTGGCCTCAAGTCAAAACTCGACAATACGTGAATAAGGTCGGGATTATCCTTATTAATTCTTAAAAATCTTTTTGCCGCAGAATTTATGGTAAATAAATGAAGCGCCTCATTCTCAAGGGTAAAGAAAATTTCACCTGAAGTAAGACTTTTAACCAGTGAATCAACTTTGCTTTTTTCGGTCTCGATTACATGCTCGAGCCTACCAATAGCAAGCTGGGCACGGTTCACGATTTTATAAAGCATACTCATGTCTTCTTCCTGATATGCTTGGGGGTGTTTGGAAGTGATATTGATCATCCCCGTAAACCGGTTATTCAGAACCAGTGGAATATTAAAATACGAAAGAGGAACAGAATCATAAGGTATCGTACTCTCCATTAACACCTCTTTTTCTACATCATATTGTGACTTTTTTGTGTATTGACTTACGGGAAGTGAATTCAGTGTCGCATCAATCGTATAGATACTTTGAAGAACTATGTCTTTGACTCCCGAAATATAATGCTGACCGACATTCTCGTGGGTGATTGTCGTTACTTCAATATGCCCGTTATCAACAATTCCGTACGAAACGGCTGTTACCTGAAAAAGCCTGCCAGCTGTTGCCGCGATTGTCGCGGCGATATCCTTTGAACTGAGTGAATATCCAATCTTCTCGCTGACTTCATTTAGAACGGACAACTCAAAGAGTTTTTCGTTGTTTTCCTTCTTTTCCTTCGCATATTTTTTACGGGTATTTCTGAGCTCAAAATAGAGGTATACCACAATCAGAAAGGCAATCAAAAACCCAAACATGAAAAAATTTTCTAGAGACATATAATTCCATTTTATGTACGCAGCTATGAAATAGCTAGTCCCCTGGGAAAAATAATTATGAAGCAAAGATCAAGTGTGCGAATATAAATTTTGGATGTCCGGAGTGGCTAGCGTGGCTAGCTCACTCCGGACCGAACGCAGGTTCAGGTCGACGCACCCGAGAGCAGCTTGATGGCTGCTTTGAGCTGCGCGACGAATTGATCAGACAGGTCGACCCGAAGTTCCCTCTTCTCACCGTTGCGCCAGATGGTGGCGCGGGAAAAGAGGTGATTGCGCTCACCGATTGCGATGACAGCGAGGGTCTCCTCAGGCGAAAGTGTGCCTGTCCCAAACTGCATCGGATCGATGCCTTTCAGGATCGCCTGCTCCCCCTCGGTGACATCAAGTTCTAAAAGGATCATGTCTTACCCTCTGCCGTGCTTTCCACGGCCTGCTTGTACCCTTCCGGGTTTGACTGCACCTCGTGGCGCTAGATCTCAAGCTCCTCCCGGAACTTGTGGACGAAGTTGAGGACCGAGTGACCGACTTCCAGAGCCTCTTCAGACGATCTTCGGGCGGCGTTAAGCTGGTTGTGGCCGATGCTATAAAGGCTGGCCATGAGCTCGCCTCCCCGAAGAAAGATCAGCTGAGGGTCGCCACCCTCAAGTGCCTGTTCAAAGGCGGTCAGGAGTCGTGGAAACTCGGTGCGTGCGTTTTTCAGCACAATTCCGACCGAGTCAACAGTTTGCGAAGTCATACCTGTTCTCCCTCCAGACCTTGTACCCTTTTCCGGGTTGTAGGATCAGCCGACGTACCCACGATCCTCGACGGCCGCGGGGTGGCGCTCCCTGAGAAGTACCCCCCAGCTCTCCTTGACGCGGCGCGTAGCCTCGTCGAACTTTCCTTGGAGGGTGAACATTTCAAGGGCGCTTGCCTCAGGATTTCGTGCCGATTGATCCATCTGCACGATGATTTCCTCGAGGACAGCAAGATTGTCTGTGACGTTTCTCATGTATTCCCCCCGCTCCGCTCTCCGGAGCCCGCTTGTCCCTCTGTCGGGAACTTGCTTTTGATCGCGCCGGTCATCAAGCTCAGTACCTTGCTGAAACCGATGACAGCTGCCGCGACCAGGACGACGATGAGGCATATCACCCACAAAATGTGGTGAACTGCCGTTTTGAGAAATTCCTTCATTCCATCCTGTGCTTTCTCGAGCTGGGTCGGCCGCGAAGCCGCCTTCCTTGGCGAATGCTGTGAGCAGCGAGAAAGAGGGGTACTGTTAGGTACTCCTCCTCAAGATATGCGACGGTTACCCGTCTTGGAAGAAGCTTGCTTGTGACAAGCTGCTCGATAAGCTGGTCGAGCAGCTCGCGAGGCATCTGAAGCCCCATAAGATGGTAGATCGACTTGCTCATGACGCTTGCGTGCGTTGTGATGTAGTGCTTATTCAGCTCTACTACAAGCTCTTTCGGGCGAGTGATCTCACTGTATCCAACCTCTTCTATAACCGCTGATTCGATGACACGCATCGTCAGGCGGCGCAAAGAAAGAAGCTGCTCCGCAACCTGCGGAGATTTCTCGTCAGTGAGAGCATCTTTTAGCGCTCTTCCGAGCGCTCCAAGCTCCGACTCGTACCTGTGCTTCAGAGATCCTAAGACCTCTTCCTGCTTTTCGATCCAAGTTGCTATGCCAACCATTTCGGACTCCTCCGCTGAATTTGTCTGTTCTAACCTGCGTTGTCCTCCGTTGCTTTATGCTCGGAAGGACATTGTAAAAGAACTGCACATGGCAGCCCTTACAACACAAGCGTTTTGCGCTGACGGCTGCCCGCGCTTGGACATAATTATACAACTATTTGAACTCGAACTCAAACTACAGGATATTAAAACCGGATAATATCTGACTTATAGCTTTCTGCTGAATGCTTAGCGGATTGTATTAAGAAGTAAACTACGAATTATCCTCTTGAGGCTACTTCGTGAGATTCTCAAGCTTATCGATTGTTCTTTTACTCCCAATAACGATTACGTAGGTTCCGACAACAAAGCATGTTCCTTTGATCAAAAATACTCCCAACGAATACACATTTGTCGTGCTAATTTGCAGATAGTTATTGACGGCATCAATAATAATTCCGAGTGCCAAAAAAAGAACTCCCGTACCGATTGTTTTGAAACCATGAGCCAATATTCCGCTTCCGAATTTCTTGGTTACCTGATACATAATGACAGCTGCGGCGATAGCAGCAAATGCGGCTATAAAAGAGACGCCGTTGACAAGTATCGTTATAAATTGAACCGAATCAAATCCCATATACCATTGTAGACAGATCTATTACCCGCTTACAAGAGCTATTCACGCCACAACTAGGCCTGCTGACTAACTCCGGTCTGCGACACAGATGCCTCTGTTGAGAGAGGCGCCTTTGATAAATCTTCGAGCGCTTTGTTAAGGTCGGCCATTTCCTGCGATGTAAAACTTGCCGGACCGCTTTCTGCTGGTGTATTGGTATTTTTGTGCTCAGACGGGGCGAGGCTTGATAGGTTCATCGCACTCATTGATGGGGGCTCTACTGGAGATGTTGCGGTTTTTGGCATTTCAGGTTGTGGGATCGCATTTTGCATCTGAGCAGATATATCTGTAGGATTTAAATTAACCACGGGGGCGTTAAGATCCATACCTACTACCACTGGGGGTGCTATAACTTGAGGCTGAGTGACTGCCTGTACTCCCCCACCCATAGCAGTTGTTGTTGCAGCCATTGCCATTGTTCCGGCGGCAATTCCTGCCATACCGGGGTAGCTCGTAAGTATCGACTCCATTGTCTTTTTCACAATCATACCCGACAACTCAACGAACTGATTGATAAGACCCTGAAGCATCACCTGAGGATCACCCTCAATTTTTTGAACTTCACCCATTGCATCAACAGTCAATCCGGTCACGTTGCGGACCTTCGCCATCGTGATATCGGGCCCCAAAATCAACATCTGCTTTTTGATAAGCTGGGAAAATAATTGTTTGTAGTCTGTATCTGTTGTTGGTTGCATGGGCAGTTGTAACAAAAAATTATTGTTCTTTCTTTACTCTCCTAAAATAGCTTTCACTTTTTTAACTAGATCTTCATGGGATATCTGGTATTTCAATATGTAATCAACTGCTCCTCGTCCGAGAGCCTGTGTGACCAGCTCGTCGTGCGAGAAATTGGTAAGCATCGCGACCGGAATTTTTGCAGCTACAGGGTCTTCCTTCAAGGATTTGAGCACTTCATTTCCGCTCATATCCGGCATCATCTGGTCAAGTAATACAAGGTCGAATGGATGTTCTTTTGCCGTGGCGAGTGCTACCTGACCGTTTCCTGCTATTGTTACTTCGTAACCAGCCTGTTTGAGAACTGTTTGAAAAACAGCAGCTGTATCGGCCTCATCATCAACAAGAAGAATTTTCTTTGCCATAGTACAAATGTAAGAGTCAATGCATTGCTACCCACTCTTCCCTCATTTCAGGCTATCAACTATTTGTAGAAAATGCAATAGCAGAACCCTTATATAGTATAATAATTTTATGGAAACTGAAGGATCATCTGCTATCGCACAAAAGCCTCAAGGAGTGGATATTTTGGCTCAAGCTGAAGCTGTAGCAAAAAAAGCTTGGGAAAAAACAGAACCTCTCCCTTCAGAAAAAGTTGACCCTTTTACCCCAGATAGGATTGCGGATATGCAAACACAGGAATTCTTACTTTGGCTTCCAAAAGGAAGAGCGGGATTCCGCTTCAATACAGATCAATCTCTCACGGCAAATATGCAGGGGCTTACCGACCAACAAAAACTGGATATCAAAAATAGAACCGCAGGACAAATGGTTTTCGCCCAAGGAAATCTTGCAAAACAAGCGCTTGATGCATACCGGGCAAATCCTTCTGAGGAAAATAAAAAGGCGTATGAGGCTGCCAGAACTAATTATTTGGACCGATTGTCTCCCAAAGTCGGGGTCAGAAACGTGAGGCTTTCCGGAGATAGTTTTACGATAGACACAATGCCGGTATCATTTCAGGCAAATGCGGTCCTTGGCAAATTTACCGAAAGCCAGCAGAATCTCGAGCGTGGCACCATATCTGCAACAAGCGGAAATGTTATATTTGCACCTGAAAAAGACGGGAAAAGAAAAATGGGACTCATGCTTCGAAGTGCCAAAAATGGAAACTGGAGGAATGTTCCGGGAACGATGATTGCGGGCTATTTTGACGGATCCATGAACGAAAAACCCTCAAAACACAGCCCAAAACAAGGACGGCGAACGCTCCAAGCAGTCGACAACCGTGCAATTATCGCTAACGGACTTAAAGAACTACATGAAGAAACAGGAATCGAAGCAAGGCATATGAAGGGATCAAGGATAAGTGGACTTGCGGTCGAGAAAAAAACGCGTGCCCACCACGAATTTTTAGTCGATATTGAGCTCAAAATAAATGCTACTCAGGCAAAAGAGATCAGCGATAAATTTGTAATGGACCACCCCCAAGAGTTCAAGGAAGATTGGGTTGCTGTTGATTATACCCCTGAAGTTTTTGAGAACTTATTAACAAAAGTTCTGTGCCCACTCCCTGATTCTCACTATGCGTCATATGCCGCGACCGGAAAAAGACTCGTCGCTGAGACAAAAGGAGAAAAAGCGGCAGAAGAATGGTTCAAAAAACTTGAGATAGGTATTTCTGAAAATCGTGAACGCATAAATGCAACCGTCAGAAAATATCTTCGCGACAATCCCGAGGTCATGACACAGCCAACACCCAGCCAAATGGAAAAAATTGAAGCTGATTTTATAAAATTCAAAGGAGAAAACCCTCAGGCAAGTGAAGAGGATCTGGCAAAAAAGAAACAAGAGCTCATCGACGGAAGAACTAAATTCAATCCAGACGGATTCAATCCGGCGATGCTGCCGGAAGACCAAGGATTACCGGATGTCGTGACTGCCCTAAAAATGGGAGGAGTAATTCCACAAGACATGGTAGTAAAATTTCCTACCGACAAAAAATGAATCTAAAAGCTAATTTTTATTGTCTTATAGTTTTGACTTTTTGAACAATTTGAGGTATAATTATGGATATGACTGAAGGATTTAACCCTACTCCTGCGGATGCGCAACCGCGTACACCTGAGTTAGAACGAAAAGCAGATGTTGCTTTTTTGCTCGATGTTGACGGTGTTGTAACCGATCCGACTGAAAAAAAAGTTGTTGACACAGCAGTCTTCGATCGAATGATCGAAAATCTTACTGCAGGCAATCCCGTTGCGCTTAATACCGGAAGATCCAATGAGTGGATGATCGACCGCGTGATAAATCCTCTCGCTTCTCGCATTACCGATAAGAGCATCCTTAAGAACTTTTTTGCCGTAGGTGAAAAAGGACTCACGTGGACCTCATTTAATGCTAAAGGTAAGCTCTTGCAGGGGGTCTTCAACAAGCAAGGCATACCGGTAGAAGACTATGATTTGAGCGTATTTCTTGATAAAGAAACTGCAGAACATTTTAAAACATTGTCTGACGAAGCGAAGCAAATTATTGCCAAGGAGTACTCACATTCTACCTTCTTTGATGCTACGAAAAAAGCTATGGTCTCGACAGAAATGCACGACGGTTTTAACCAACCTCAATATGCTGCTGAGCAAACAAAATTTGAACAAGAACTGAATGCAATTCTTGACCGGCTCGGACTTGCACACAAGTTCAGAGTCGACCCTACCACCATTGCTACGGACATACAGCTTACGCAAGTTGATGAAACTGACGCTTCAGGAAAAGTTATTGCCAAACATCATGTGGGAAAGCACTTGGGCACAAAGCGCATTTTAAGGTGGCTACAACTCAATAAAATCGATCCCCAACTGTATATTGGAGTTGGAGACAGTAGTTCTGACCTTGAAATGGAAGACGAGCTGACCAAACAAAAGAAGAATAACCTCTTCTGGTATGTAAATCCTCAAAAACCTCTTAAAGAGGAACAAAAACAGGATGCAGATAAGAAGCCAAAACAAAATTTAAGATTCTCAAAGGAAGCTTATTCTAAAGGACTTTTGGAAGTCTTCTCAAGCGTCAAAAAAGCAGCATAGTTTCTGACTCCTGACCTTTCTATTCGACTTCAAAGATATATCAGTAGGTTGTGTTAAAATAACCTATAATTATGCCGATTGAAACACGTTTCCGCTCGAATGAATCATTTGGCTTGGAAAAGCCGGAATTTGACTGTGGTAAATTTACCATGGTATTTTCCCAAAAACCACAAGGCTTTGAGATCGAGACGGACAAATCACTCCCGCGACGTGATGAAAATTCCCCACTTCCCTTCACCTCAGCTCAAAAACAACAGCTGAAGCTTGGCATTCAAAACCAGTTCAGCTACACGACAGCCGATCAGGCAAAGATTGCTCTTAACGCATATCGGGCAAATAGAAATGATCCAAAACTTGAAGCTGCGTGGAAAGAAAAGAACCAGCAATACCGTGACCATATTTCAATCGTTACCGGAATTAGAGATGTGAGACGCTCCGAAAAAGATCCCAACACCATTCGTCTGAATATCCGTCCGGTTAGCCTTCCGATGACTGCTGCTTTTGCCTCATCAGAAACAAATGAAGCCTTGAAAGAACTGTCGGCAAATTCGTCGACTACCATAGCAATCGAAACAGCAACAGGCGAGGGAATTATCCAGAACAGAAGCGAACAGGCAACCACATGGCCTGATTCTCTTGCAGCAAGCGCATCAGGATACATAGATGAAATACCTTTTCAGCAAAGGCTTGAAAAAGACAAACCATCAAACATAAGACGGTTACTAAAAAAGCTTACTACTCAAGACGTAAAAGATAACGCGCTTCGAGAAACAGATGAAGAAATCGGCCTTGGAAAAGATGCATTCAAGCCTTCCGATGTCAGGATTGGGGCTATGATCCATGAAAGAGCTATTATTCATGACGAGTTTGTTCTGTCGGCAACAACCTCTCTTTCGCCTCAACAGGTTATGGAAAAGGCAAAAGATTCAATCCGTTCCAAAAAACTGCGGCCGGGTGAATACAGAGAAAAGTTTTTCTTCATGGATTTTAGCCCTGAGAATATTCTAAAACTTGTGACTGAAGTAGAATGCCCAATTCCTGACGCTCATAGAGCTGCCTTCATCAACCGTGGCTATGAGAAAATGCTGGCGAAAGGATCCAAAAATGAGGCGGATTCTTGGCTGAAAAGAGCTCAAGAAGGAGTACCGAAAATCCTACAGCGAATCGACCGAATAGTAAGCGATGATTTGAAAAAACACCCTGAAAAACTAACGGGCTACCCACAACGTCTCCTGAAAAAGGCAGATGAAAATGTTGAAAGATTTAAGCAGATGAATCCTCGTGCATCGGCAGCAGAGATCGAAACGGAGAGAAAAAAGCAAATTGAAGCCTTGCCAAAGAGAAATCCGAATGGCTACTCTATAAATTACACCCCCGAGGAGCAGGGGCTGAAGAATGCCTTTGCCGCTCTTGATACCGCCGGTGTGAAATACACATCTTATAAATCTTCGAATGAACAGCCTGCAAAGGCTGCCTAATTTTTCAACCACCACTTCGCTCCATCAGAAATTACCTCAACATCACCCTCAAAGGTATACTTGTATGGTATTTTGTATTGATCAAGAACTTGTATAACTTCTTTGTGCGGATGTCCGTACCGGTTATTCTTACCAGCAGATATAACTGCAAGACTTGGCACACCATGTTGAAAGGTAAATTCGTCAAGTCCTGTGCGGGACCCGTGATGGGGAGGCTTGAAAATGTCTACCGATCCGACAGTCGGCATTATAGAGTTGAGATATACTGATGGAATGTCTCCTGTAAGAAGAGCTCTGAATTTCCCAAACTCCAACAGGTGGACCAGTGAGTAATCGTTGGTCTCTTTACTCGGGTTGTTGATAAATGCCATCGTCGGCCACTCCACTTTCATGACAAGCCCATCATTGGTTTTTAATTGATCTCCCCGGAATGCATTTTCAATTTTAACTTTCTTCCCTTCTAAAATCGATACTAATTCTTTGTAAACTTCGGTGTCTTTTGGGGCCTTTGATGTTCCGAAAAAATTGATATTATAGGTTTTTGCAACTCCAATAAGTCCCGTTAAGTGATCCATGTCCGGATGCGTCATAAAAACTGCTTCGATCGTACGGTCCCAAAACGGTAAATGCCTCCCGAGGCATTTTGTCATTGAATTTTCTTTGGGTCCACCATCAATTATGATGTCTATTCCCGTCTTCGTTCGGATCAAAATACCGTCTCCCTGCCCCACATCACAAAAAATCAATCGAAAATTGTTATCAGAGTAAGATATCAAGTGATAGGCACTTAAAAAGAGCAAAAAACACATTGAAATCAAGCAAATCACTGCAATTCGCCTCAAGATTTATTCCCTCCTCTGTTATTTACCCCAATAACTATACCAAACAGGATCAGATAGTATCCAAAAATGAGGAGCTGAGGGATCTGTTGAAAGGTAAATATGTAGTCGAGGCGGGAGAAGAGCTCAACCACAAAGGTAAAATAAGCCAGTATTGGATAGGTCAATAGTAGCACCGGTATCGATAATTGTGGCAAAATGAGTGACAGCAAAGCTGCTACACCACCGCCTATCATCAAAACCGGCACTGTCCACAGAACAAGCAGATTAACCGGAATACTTATCAACGAATAGGTTCCGAATGCCAGAATCATAATGGGAAAGGTAGCTATTTGAGCTGAAATTGTCGTTGTTATGTCATCTCTTGCTACAATCAGTCTTTTTACCGAGATACCATTGTCAAGAATTGGCTTTATGGTTAGTATTCCCCATGTCGAAAGCACAGATAAATGAAATGAGGTATTCGAAAGCAGTGATGGATCCCACATCACCATTCCCCAACATGCAACCATTAATGCATAAACCCCGCTTGTCTGACGTCCGAATGCCATGGCTCCAAAAGTAATTATCGCCATAAGACTTGCTCTTACGATAGGAGGATCAAATCCCGACAAAACGGCATAGAAAAGAATTCCTGCCATCGTGAAAAGTATCGCCATCTTTCTTTTCACGATTTTTTGAAGCGCAATAAGCAGAATTCCAGCAATAATACTGACATTCTGTCCTGATGCTGCTACGACATGCAGTACTCCTACGCTACGCAATTTCTGATAAAATTCCCCGTCAATCTTGTCTCTTACTCCCAATATAATCCCCAAAAGTAGCCCCGCTTCTCTTTCAGGAAGCAGTGTTGTTACGGACTCCTCGACCCGCTGCCTTATGAATTTTGTGACGTTAAAAAGTGGATTTTTATTTTCAAGTTTTGTAACTTCCGGATTTTTGACAATAAGAAGATCTCCTTTGTTACCACTTACTTTTTCGACAAGACCCTTAACATGAATTTTGTCTCCATAGGAAAATGCAGGATATAGCGGAAAAGTTATCATAACAGAATCGACAAAAAAATACTGACTCCTTTCATTTTTCCGCGGTTCATGATTCATACTATAAGTTAATTCAAATACTTCACCTTCTTTATAAATATGACGGCTATCCTGATAGAAAAAGAGACGGGTCAAAAGGGGAATTACCAAGAGCAAGACAAATAGAATTTGTAATCTCATATACTCATTACAGATTATGAAAATGAAGCATAAAGTTTGAAATTGGATAAAGTTTTTGTGCCGGCTGCTCCTACTGCACGGTTATCCTATCCTTGATCTGGTCAAGCGTTTTTTGGGTTACGATCTTTTTACTGACCAAATCTTCAATTGAAGCATATGGTCTATTACCTATGATTTTTTGAGCTGTAACAGGACCTACTTTCGGAAGTGTATCAAGTTGGGATTCGCTGGCTGAATTGATATCAATAAGACTATTTTGAGGCTCTGAAACCAAAGCAGATACAAAAGCATCAGTAGTTTGACCTGTCTTAACAGGTGCCCCCTCCCCTGTTGCAGGTATATAAATTTTACCCCCGTCAGTAACTTTTTGAGCTAAATTTAGCTTTTTACTGATATACTCTTTATCTGCATTTGAACTCAAACCTCCTGCCGCATCCAAAGCATCTTTTATTCTGGCCTCTTTGGAAAGTCTATAAACACCCGGGATTTTAACCTCTCCTTCAACATCAACCGTTATTTGAGTAGTAGTAACTTCACCCGCAACTTGTTGACTCTTTGACTCGGCACCCGCAACAAATTCCACCCCGCGATCAGAATTTGAGGTAAAATATTGAATAAGTCCAATAGCTGAAAGAACGCTTCCGACTCCAATCAATACAACAATGAGGGTGTTCCTTTTCAGTACTTCAAAAATTCTATTTTCCGAAGATATGTTTTCTTCCATACCCTCATAATAGGCACTAATTGGGAGTTATTTCAAGAATTAATTTGTGTTTACCGAGTAGGTATCTTCTGCATTTACTCTCTTTGCCTCCAGGCCTGAATAGGGAGCGATAAAAACAAGCACCAGACCGTCAGGGTCTTTCACAACGACCTCAATTGTACCCCAATAAAAGTGCCGCGGACCAACAGCCAGTTCAATATCGTTCTTTTTACAGCGTTTTAAAAATTGAGAAATGGATTCAATGTGAATCATGAGTGACACTTTTGAGCTCAATATTGTTTCTTGAAAAATTTCAGGTTTGACCGCCCTGTGCCCATCAGCTATTTCAATCGTAGCATCCCTCCAGGCAAAAACGGCACCCCGATATTGCTCTTTCACCACAAGAGTTGGTCCATATTCAAAAGTTTTTTTAAAGCCAAGGGCTTTGTAAAAGTCATGAGACTTTTTAAAGTTCTTAACTTTGATGTGTACCCCAAATCCAGACATATGTATATAGATGTAATAGTACGATATATTGCCTCAAATTCAAGAGTATGATATACGTATATATGTATACCTAGGTATATCTATTATGCGAGTGTTTTATACAGCGTCATTTTACGGGAAGGAGAAATATCAGGAATCCTACAATTTATTGTTGAAAACTATCAAAAAGACTGGCGTAGAGCTGCTCTCACCTGAAATTGGCAATTACTTATCGATTCTAAAACTCGCTGATTATGAAAAGGTCAGAAGCAAAAAAAGACTCCATTATGAGGCTATACGCAGAGGTATCAGCTGGGCTCAGGCAGTGATAATTGAAGTCAGTCACGAAGACTTTCAGCTCGGACATGAAGCAACCATTGCCCTCAGTCTCAAAAAACCCGTACTTGCACTCTCCCTGCATGAGGACTTCTCAAAAAAGATTACAAATCCGCTCTTTTTTGGGGCTAAATACAATGAATACAACATCGAGGAAGTGGTCTCTGAATTCATCAAGAAGAGTGAAAAAGAAACACTCAACGAACGGTTTAACCTTTTTCTAAGCTCAAGACAGCTTGCCAATTTAGAGAAAGCTGCGAAAGAAAAAGGCATGAATAACTCTGAATATCTGAGAATGTTACTCGACAAAAATGGCTAGATCACAAGGTTTATTATCTTTCCAGGGACGTAGATTACTTTTTTGACCTCAAAACCTTCTAAATTTTTGGCAACCGCCTCTTTTGCAAGTCTCTCGGCTTCTGCTTGATCAGCCAAACTATCGGATCGCAGTTCAAATTCCCCTCGCCTCTTACCATTGATTTGAACCGGAATAACAATCGCATCGGAAATCATATACTTCTCTTCAAACTGAGGCCAAGTAGACACGTGAATCGACCCATCCCCTATCTCCTGCCACAACTCTTCAGTCATGTGGGGCGCAAATGGAGCAAGAAGCTTGAGGTATGTTTCTTTTTCATTCGGGCTTAGTTCTTGGTTATTAATTCTTACTTCTGAGTTCAAGAAGTTATACCATTCCATGAGCGAGGCTATCGCGGTGTTATATGAAAATTCCTTGACATCGTGACTGACTTTCTTAATGGTCTTGTGCATAATTCTTAGCCTCTCCGAGCTCAATTCAGAATTATCTCCAGCTTGCAATGAGAAAAGCTTCCAAACTTTTCTCAAAAATTTGTACATACCCTCAATTCCACTATCCCGAAAGTCTCCACCATCAGAATAAGGACCGATGAACATAAGATACGTCCTGAGCGTATCTGCCCCATATTTGGCTATATACTCATCCGGAACAACCACATTTCCCTTGCTTTTGCTCATCTTCGCACCGTCTTTTATGATAAGCCCATGAGCAAAAAAATTAGTAAATGGTTCTTCGAAGTCTATATAGCCCATGTCTTTCAAAGCCATCGTAACAAACCGTGAATAAAGAAGGTGTAGCACTGAATGTTCTGCTCCGCCAATATACTGCTCGACAGGCAACCACTTTTTAGTTCTTTCTATATCAAAGGCTTCTACTTCTATATCTGTTGAGGGGTATCTGAGGAAATACCACGCACTATCAAGAAATGTATCGGACACATCGGTTTCGCGCATAGCCTTGGCTCCACAATTAGGACATTTTGCTTCATAGAATTCCGGGTGATTGGCAAGTGGGGATTTGCCTGTTCCCATCGGTTTCCAGTCAGCAACATCGGGTAATAATACCGGTAAATTAGCTTCAGGAACGCTGAACCAGCCATTCATTCCTTCTACCTCAGCTTTGCCATTTTTACTACATTCCGAGCAGAAGATAAGAGGTATCGGTGGTCCCCAATACCTCTGGCGTGAGATCAGCCAATCTCTGAGATGAAAGTTGGCTTTCCTTGTACCTATTCCTCTCTCTTCAAGCCAACTGATAACCTTTGGTATATCAGTTGGCACCTCCCATCCATTCCAATCCTTTGAACCTATAAGAATTCCCGATCCCTCATATGCTTCGTCAACTGGTGTTCCAGTGTTTTTATCATTTTTTCTTGATATGACGGGCACTATGGGCAAATCAAAGGCCTTAGCAGTCTCCCAGTCTCTTTGATCATGAGCGGGAACTGCCATGATTGCGCCCGTCCCATAGCCTCCTAGAACATAGTCACAAACTAGCACTGGAATCTTTTGACCGTTAACCGGATTTATTGCCATAAGCCCCGTGACTACTCCGGATTTTTCTTTCCCCTCTCCGGTCCGTTCGATCTCTGACTTGCTTTTGACCTTTTCGATATACTCTTTTACAGCTTGATCATTTGCGTTAGGGAAAGCACCATTAGCAATCGAAAGAGCCAATTGATGCTCCGGCGCGATCACCATAAATGTCGCTCCATACAATGTATCGGGACGGGTTGTAAAAACTCTGAGAGTGGTAACCAAATTCTCTAAAACAACAGTTTCCCTCTCTCCGGTAATATGATCCCCCATTGCATTAAAGTCCACAATACTCCCACCGATTTTCTCTTTTATGAACTCTGCACGCTCACGAGGTACCGCAGTATCATTTGTAGCGCGAAGCAAAACCACCTCTCCAACATTCTTTTTTATAGCCTCAAAATCAAACTCCCAATTAAAATTCTTCTCAAAACTACGCTCATGATCCAAGAATCCTGCTTCGGCAAATCCTGCAGCCAAAACTAATTTCTTGATCGGTTTTTGAAGTTTCTCAAGCACTTTTAGGGCAACAACGGATCCCAAACTGTGCCCAAAGAGTACGGTGTTTTCGTCAATATGCGCATTCTTGAGTACGAAATCGACCTGCTCCTCAACTGAGGGATTGCTTGAATTTGGTAGATTTTCTGCCCAGATTGTTTTTCCCCTCTTTTTCAACTCATCACGTAGCCAGGGGAAGAAATCAGCCTCAAAAGATCCCGTAAATCCATGCAATAATACAAAATTAGAATTATCTTCTACCTCAAAATCGACTTCTGCCCCCTCGCTTTTTCCGATCCAATTGCGTTGGGCAATTTTTACTCTTTCACTCCACTTAAGGCTATCGATATTTTCAAGAAGGCGAGATGCATACTTTGTAATCCTGAAAAACCATTGCTCAAGCTCCCGCTTTTCGACCTCACTTCCACATCTTTCGCACTTGCCGTCGATAACCTGCTCATCTGATAACACGGTCAAATCCTTCGGACACCAATTGACCAAAGCCGTATCCCTATACGCAAGACCGTTTTTGAACATCCGGATAAAGAGCCATTGAGTCCATTTGTAATAGTCGGGATTGTAGGTTTCAACCGTCCTCTGCCAGTCAAATGAGTTGCCAATTGAGCGTAACTGCCGGTAAAAATTCTTTTCGGAAAGCTCTGCTTGTTCTTTTGGGTGACGGCCTACTTTGAGGGCATAATTTTCAGAGTGTATCCCAAATCCGTCAAGTCCGATTGGCTCAAGTACGTCCTTTCCCTGCATACGGTTGAACTTGGCGTATACGTCAGCTCCCGTAAAAGCGTACATATTACCTACATGAAGCCCTTCAGCTGAGGGGTAAGGGAACATCATGAGGTTAAAATACGGATTTGAAGCCTTATCTACGTCAGGGCTGAAGACCTTATCCTCTTCCCATTTTTGTTGCCACTTTTGCTCGATTTCGGAGGGCATAAATTCCGGGTACTTTTGATCTTTTGCCATATTTGTCAATTGTATCAAAATTTGAACCTAAAATGTAGTAATAGTTGAGTATGTATGACTATAAGACATTTTAGGTGAAAATATTTATGGTTATTATAAGATACGTTTATATTTTGAAGCTGGTTTTCGCTAAAATTTTGACTATTTTTCCTATGGGACTAGGTCTATTGCAGCTTGGAAGTATCCAGTTATGAGCGTTAGTGCTATAATTTCTTCCATCGCTTACGCGGTCAGTAACGCTCAGTTTGCATGCGTTTTTGTGGCAGCGCAAGCTGCACATTAAAAACGCCCTCCTTTGCCAAATCTTAATGGCTTTGGAGGACAACGCAGGAAAGGAAACGAATCGTGACAGCTTTTGTCCCCGCTGATGCCTACCAGGCAAAAGTGCAAGGTTGGCACATGGTATGCGTGCTCCCATGCACAACAAACCCTGCCGGCCTTCTCGACGAGCTGAAAACTCATTTCGTCGAGGTTGCGCACCTACCCTTCACGTACAAAGGGAAGTCATTTCCCGAAGGCCAAACTGCCCTCTGGGTATGGGGCTTCAGGCAATCGCCGAGAGGTCGCAGCCTCCTTCATCAAGCCTTGGATCGAAATCCGGACCTCCTTCGGAGGTTTGTGCTTGAGATCCTCGGATCTGAAGAGGAAGCTGATACCTTCCACAGAAGGAGAGGTCGGTCATATCCAGCAAGTTCAAGGCGCTAAAAACGCTCACATCCTGATCCTAAGACTTGTCTGAAGGATCACAGAATCCGGGTGAAA
>CAZPUU010000013.1:0-4728 GCA_964589835.1 uncultured Gammaproteobacteria bacterium | reverse complement strand
TCGGGACATGGATAGAATCCACCCGCCTGCGTTCATGCCGCCCGCCTTCCGCCTCACAAGCGGAGGCGAGGCGGCTTTGACACACCTCTTAAATTGAGCTACTATGAAGGTGTATGAGCAATCTGGCTATCAAGCAAAGCGTGGCTATAATCCTTGCTGTTATAACAGTATTTATTACCCGTTTGAGCTTTTTGAGCAGTTACTCAAGCTATCTGCTTGCGTTCTTAATTATATTTTCAATTATATACATTACGCTCACCAAGCGCTCAAAAACTCCGGCTCAACTTTTCTCAGGACAACCACTTGAACTGTATGGCATAACAACGGTTGTTGTTCTTATAGTCGTTATTACAAATAGTCTTGCCTCCCCTCTCTTTTTCTTTCTCTATTTCCTATTGTTTCTTTTTGCCTTCACGGGAGAGGCTATAAGTGTTTGGGTATTTCTTGCAATGATTCTTCTATTCTTTTTACCCGAGGCGAGTAATAACTTTGACACAAACACTATTATCAAACTAGGATCTCTTCTGCTAATAGCACCCGTTTCTTACTTTGTAGCCAAGGAACTCGAAAGGCGCCAATTACTCAATCAGCAGATCGAGGAAAAAACAGATGAGATCATACACGATGCTCAAGTGCTAAAAGAGACCACTCCAACCTCAAATCCTGAGGAAAATGAAGTCATCGACGAGATCATTGAAGAAGCCGAATCACTAAAGAAAGACTCTGATACGTAGATTCCCCTTCCTGAAATATGAAGTCTCAGAACTTACATACCGATATTCTAAAAATTCTTTTCTCATCAAGAATAAGCTTGTTGTTTATTGCGCTTAATTTCGGCCTCTTTATGCTCTTTTATGTAAGGGAAATCGATGCTCAAGCCAATATGTCAAATGGTTCCTATAATATCCAGTGGCCAAACCTGAACTCCTTTTCAGGGCGGCCGTCTAATTCATCGTATAATCTTGGAATTACGGGTGGTCAAACAGCTCCGGGCCTGTATAGTGGACCCAACTACAAAGTCCGTTCCGGCTTTCAATATATACACTCTCTTATCCCCTTTTCCTTTACAATATCATCGATTTTTATTGATTTTGGGCCAATTACCCCGGGTGCACCTGTAACCAGGACCAATACCCTTACAATATCAAATGGATCCGCATACGGTTACACGGTACTGGCACGCGAGAACCATCCCCTACGCCATCTTCCTTCCGGCAATTCGATTCCTGACACTACTTGTGACTCAGGAACCTGTACGGAATCTACATCAGCGGCATGGACCAACCTCACGACCTTCGGGTTTGGCTATCGTTGTGATAATCTCTCAGGAACCGACTGTCAATCCGGATTTTCGGATGCAACCTATTACAAACAGTTTGCTTCAAGCGAATCTGCCGAGCTGGCACAACCGGTTATGACAGGATCTATAGTCGGGCGCAATATTCAAAGCCAAATAACATACAAAGTGAATGTCGCAACTACTCAAGCCGCCGGTGAATATCAGAACTACATCACTTTCATAGCAGTTCCTTCTATTTAAGCAGCTAACACCAACCGAATTACTGAAGTCTTCGGCAAATATTTATCCACTATATATGATCTGGCATCAGCTGTTAGATAAATTACGACAATTAACAAGAACTGTAGTATTCCTCAGTCAGTATTTACAATACTAAAAACGATTCACTAATGGCAGATTTTAAAAAAAATAAGTTATGATATTTCACGGTATATTCAAAATTCAATTCCCGCATGACAAAGTCTGAACCTAACCGAAAAACTTTCACGCAATTACTATTTATAGTTTCACATTATGTGGCAAAAAACGTACAGCCTAGCTGGTAAACAAGTTGAAGCTACACAATTCTGGCAACATCAAAAAAGCGCAAAAAAGTCGTATAACTAATAGTACAAGGCTCATGCAAGCTATACAAGCATATACACCACTTTATGTAAGATTGACTGTCCAAACCTCACTTTTTGATCATTGTCACTTCCTACGATCTAGTGCTGAAATGCAATATTCTCGCATAAATAGAAGAACCTTTGCAATTGATATAGTTATTCAGGACGATCATTACTTCTTGAAGCGGAATTGCTTTTCACAATAGGCATTCCCGCATGTATTGAAATATACTCGAAATTTGAATCAGATTATTCATCACGCGGTAAAAGAAGCAGCGTGAAAATGGATTTCACGATTAGAATTTTGCTATTAACTGCTATACTATATGCATGCATAAAAACCGGCTTAAAATTGCGTTTGTTTTCGTAAGTGGTCTATCTACACCATTACTGGTATCTTCTGGCGTAGAAGCTCAAGGAATGTCGGTTAGTCTTTACCCTCCTGTAATTAAAATTGATACCTCACCTCCCTCATCACCCTTAGTTCCTATTACACTACAGAACAATAATAGCGAGGATATCGTTTTAGACATATCACTCATTCCATTTTCAACCAATAATTCGACTGGAGAAATTCAGCTCGTACCGGATCTTATAAACCAAGGTTTTTACCCTTACTACAAAGAAAGAATACAATTTTTAGTTGACGGTAAAAAAACGGATAAAATACAGTTGAAGGCTCTTGAGAGAAAAGAGATTCAACTCAATATCAATCTTAGCAATGGGGACCCCCCGGGTGATTATTATTATTCAATCTCCTTCATTAATCAGGGCACTTCACCTCAAGGAACAAGTGTTTCGCAGTTACCTGCAGGGATTGCTAGTAACCTTCTACTCTCGGTTGGACCCAAAGGTACAGCTACTGGTGGAATAGCAGAATTCACTACAGATACATTCGTCGCAAAAGGACCTGTGGATTTCACGCTTAAATTACATAATGCAAGTAAGCATTTAGTAGAACCGATAGGTTATATCCGGATCACGAACATATTCAATCAAAATGTTGGAACAGTAAATATACTACCTCAATATGTGTTAGCAGGTAAGGATAGGTATCTGACAGATGAAAAACAAATAGCAGATATCTCAAGTTCAAAAACTCAGTACACCAGCATACCTAAAATTGTCTGGAATGAATCATTTCTTTTAGGTTGGTATAAGGCAGAGGCAAGCATAAAGCTTGATGATACAAGCTCTGCCCTTCACTCGACAACATACTTCATATCTTTTCCTCTTTATTTATTTTTCCCTCTCGTTCTTGTATTGTTCATCTGCATAAGTATATACCTAAAAGTAAAGAAGAAGATATAACTTCATCATATTTCACAAAATAGTCTTAGGCTTAGAGTGTCGACTTGTAAAAAAGCATGTCAAAAACCGCTTAATAAGCATGATAGTCCCTATAGTTATTTTACTAAGACTATACTGATATATCATTAATTCTCAATAAACTTAGTTTGTCATAACCTGTATAACGTTTTTTAGACAAGGATCACTATCACTTAGGCATTCTAAATGCTAACATATCACTTATAGTGTGCAATATTTTTAAGACTCAGTACATACTATAGGGAAAAGTCAGCTTTATAGTAATTATCGTTTCACGCGCACATCTGAAAGCAAGATGTATTGACTATCCTCTACTAATAGACCTGAAAGGCTATCGTTTATGGCGTTTCTCTGCTATCGATTCCTTTTTTTGTACCTATTTGGCTTCAAAAAAGCATGCTAGATCCGGATCTTTTGTGAAAAATATAACTGTCGAAACTACGTGCTTTTTACGCTTTTTTACCTCTGATGTAATCTATAACTAAATATATAGAACTATATCACAGCCTCAAGTGACCTCTTGACAGTATTGTATATATATATTTAAGCTAATTGCAGGAGATAAAAAAATGTCGTGTAAACTGTATAATTGGTATAATTTTGAGGCTAAACAAACCACTTGCGGTAATATGGCTTTATGCGTGGCGGTAATTGTTTTTCACGGTAATATTACCATGAAAAGAAATATACTTCACTTTTCGCACTCTTTTTCTCACTGATTCCAATAACTGCCTATGGAACTACTGGACATATTCAAAAGACATCTTGCATCTACAAAGTCTACCTCTTCGAGGAGTACGGTTAAGAATTATCTCTCTGATGTACGCCATTTTTTAGGCTGGTACGAGAATTTGACTAAAAGCACCTTTGACGCAAGACAAGTAAGCGCTGATGTTATACGACTCTACGAAAAATCTCTTGGAGGCACACTTACAAATGGTGTATTAGCCTCAAACACGCAGCTTTCGGTAATTTCCATGAAAAGACATTTGAGCTCGCTGAGAAAATTTTTCACGGTTTTAGAGAGTGAAAACTTGAATGTATCAAACCCGTTCACTCAAATCCTGCCGGAAGTCTCTGAAATTCCCACTGATTATTGGCATTTTAAGTTTTTTAAGGATCATCTCCAACTTTTAAAGGCATCTCCCATCACGATCAAGAATTATTTGTCCGATGTTCAGGGTTTTGCAAAGTGGTATGAAGAAGCGATTCTCCCAGGATTAGACAAGCCTCTTACCGCAACGGGTGGCTTTTATTTAATCACGCAAAGTGTTCTTGAAGACTACAGACAGAGGCTTATTCAAGTTCAAAATGCTGCGCCAAGAACCATCAATCGAAAGCTTTCATCTCTTCGCCGCTATCTCGATTTTGCAACTAAAAAGGGGTTTATTAATAATTCTGAGCTTACTCTTGACCCTGTCAAAATGTATGAAGAGAGCGTTACAAGACCAAAGGAGGATGGCATTAGCATTGTTGAGTTATCAGCTCCAGCTA
>CAZPUU010000012.1:0-22496 GCA_964589835.1 uncultured Gammaproteobacteria bacterium | reverse complement strand
TATTTCAAATTCGAATTCGTCTTTTATCAGAATACCGTTTTTTTCAACAAGCGGTATTTGGGGTTTTAAAACACGAGCCTTTTCGATTGCGTCCTTGTGAATTTCTTTAAGAAGAAATCCTTTCCTCTCATAAAATTTCTGAGCATGGCTATTGGCATTTGTTGTCGTAACAATTATTCTTTTACAATGATTTGTAATTGCGGTGTATTTTATTTTTTTAATCAATAACGTCGCGATTCCGACGCCTTCGATGAGACTATTCAACGTTATAATTTCTAGGGAGTCATTTTGGATGTGATAGGTAACGAGCCCTGCCTTTTTGTTGTCAACAGTTGCAATAAAACCCGGTAGCGTGTCTGCTTTGTACATTTTCCCCAAAGAGACAATTTCGACTGTCCCCCAATGTTCTTTAAGAATTTTTTGGACCCAAGCATTATCAAATTCAGTAATAGGCTTAATTTCTATATTCATATGAGAATTATATCTCAGATTTGTTGTGTTGATATTCTCTTTCCTATACTATAAGAATATGCCTGAGAAAAATTTAGGATATCTGTTTCTTGGTGGAGGGCTGTTAGTAATGATTGGTGCTCTGCTGATCGTGATTTTTCTATTTACCGGTGTAATCAAGCCGTACAAAATGATTGATATCAAAGCGCCATCTTTTAACACAGCCAATCTCGTTCCGAGCATTCCAGGTCTCCCAAAGCCAACGGGTGAGAAAATAGAAGTCATTCCGACAGCAGCGTTGAATCATATGGTAAATCTCGGCGTGCAGTTTTTGCTTATGACATTTATTATGTCTTTTGGTTTTAAGATCGCAGATCTTGGTGTAAAGCTTTTGCGTCCCATAAAAATAGAGGCAAGAACATAAAAACAGCCCCGGTTGTTGGTCCCGGAGCTGCTAAAAACGCAAGAAGGGTCAATGCTACATATGTCTTCGCATTCCAAATCCCATTCCACCTTTTTTTCCAAATCCCATCAATTCTTGAAGAGTTGATTGGTCAATGTTGTTTTCCTTTGCCCAATTTTCTTGTTCGGATTTTCTTTTTTCAAACTCTGTTTTTCTCTGAGTATCAGTTAAATTCTTGAATTTTTCAGGATACATTTTTTCATGCATCGCATCAAATCTTTCAAGAATTGCTTTTTTCTGTGAATCATTAATTTTGCCGTTTGCAACTGCTTGTGAAAGACGTGACTCTAGTTCTGACTTGTGTTTTGCTTCCTGCTCCTTGTACATACTATCTAAGGCTTCTTTTACCTTGTCCTCGCTGACTCCAAGCTTCTGAGCTAGAGTCTTGGTCATGTCATTGTTACCACCAAAAAAATAAGCGGAGGCTTGAGTTGCTCCGGCTGCAATAGCAATAACCGAAACAGCTATAAGCATCGGGATTATAATTTTTTTATTCATATCCTCACCTCCTTTTGTAATATCAATAATAGAATTTCAAACTGAAAACTTACTTAATTAAAAACAGTTTCTTCGAGTTGTTGATCAATATCTGTTTCATCTTGCCTGTTATCTTCAAAATTATTATCAAAGGAATCAACATGAACTACATCTTTTGCGGTATTTATTGCAATCAGACGATTCGAATTCTTTGCTTCTAATTGCGGATATATTTGGGAAATTACATTTATCGCCAAATTGAAAAAGATAAGCGAAAGTATAAATATTTTTTGAGGTCTCATGCATTCATAGTAGAAAAGTAACTTTAATATTTGCTGAAAGGGCGAGGTAGTATTTAGGGCAGATCAATTGAGCTAACCCGTATTGGGGAATTGAAGTGAGATAGTCGTTCCTGTTGAGCCTGTTTCTTTTACTGATATTTTGCCATTGTGAGCGTTCATTATTTTTTCGGCAATTGAAAGGCCAAGCCCAAAACCGCTTTCGGAGCGTGATGAATCTGCGCGGTAAAAGCGGTCAAAGATATGAGGAAGGTCCTTTTTAGCAATACCGTTTCCTTGATCGGTTACTTCAATATCAATGAATCTATTTGTGGTATTTATGCTTATTGTAACCGTGCTTTTTTCAGGTGAATATTTTATTGCATTATCAAGAATAATCACGAACAACTCGATAAGCTTTTCTCTTACACCGAGTAAGGAGACTTCTGTCGAAGGACTTTTTATACTGACTATTTTTTTATCGGCTAGAGGTTGGACTTTTTTTAATGCTATTTTTAAGATTTCATTAACCGATAGAGCTTCCATTTTTCTTTTTTCAAGAGTTGTACCATTTTGTGCCAGTTCCAATAAATTATTTGATAAGTCTTGAAGATTTACAACCTCTTCAAGATTGCTCTCTAAAATTTTTTTGTATTGTGGAATATTTATTTTTTTGCTTCTGAGGGCTACCTCTATTTCGGTTCTTAAAGATGTGAGTGGGGTCCGGAATTCGTGTGAGGCATCGGCAACAAATCTTTTTTGCTCATCAACTATTTTTTTGATCGGTCTTAAAGTTCTGCCTGCCAGGAAATATCCTGCAGCTCCGGAAAAACCGAATATCGCAAGATTTATAAATCCCAGCGTTGCAATAAGTCTCAGGCGGACAGAGTTGATGCGCTGCGTATCAATCCTGACAAAACGGGGAACAGGAGAGAACATCATGCCGGTAGTTATTTCCTGCCGGATTCGTATTTGCATCATTTCGAATTTATTCAGTTCGCTATTCATTTCCGAATAGATTACAAAACTAAAAAGTAGACTTACGGACATGATGATCATTAAGTACCATGCGGTGAGTTTGATGCGGGCGTTTTCGAACATATCAATTACCAATTTTATAGCCAAAACCTCTTGCTGTATGGATCAGTGGCGGATTTTTGAAAGGGTTGTCAATTTTGTCTCTCAAGTGTTTGATATATACTTCAACAGAATTAGGCATGACATTTGCATCGTAATCCCAAACGTTGTTCATGATTTGCTCTTTTGTTACTATTTGATTTGAGTGACGCATTAGGTATTCAAGTAACATAAATTCTTTTTTGGACAATGTAATCTCTTGTCCCTTTCTTTCAACGCGAAATGTTAGCGGATCAAGTGTTAGATCTTCAACTTTCAGGATTGAGGAGATTACTTTGTGTGGTCTTCTTCCGAGAGCCCTGACTCTTGCAACTAATTCCGAGAATGAGAATGGCTTGGTGAGATAGTCATCTGCTCCAAGATTGAGTCCCATCACTTTATCCTCTGTTTGTCCGAGGGCAGTGAGTAAAAGTATAGGTGTGTGTTTGCCTGAGGAGCGGACTTCTTGAATGATGGTAAGACCGTCAAATTCAGGAAGCATGCGATCAATTATCATGACATCATAATTTTCGGCAATAGCAAGATCTCTTCCTTCGGTCCCAGTGTATGAGACGTCAACCGAAAAACCTTCTTGCTCAAACCCATTTCTGATAGCATTTGCAATTTTATGCTCGTCCTCGATCACAAGAAGTTTCATGACCTATATTATAACAGCAACGCTTAAATTTAACTGAAAAGAGGATGTTAGTTTGCGGAATAGCCTGTTTTTTCAATCTGCACAAGAATGTCATTGCGTGTAAGCTTTTCAGGATCGTATTCAACGGTCGATTCTTGGCGGGCATAATTAGTTGAAGCTTTTATAACCCCCGGCAAATCTTCAAGATCAAAATCGATGTTCAGTGCGCAGCTTACGCAATGCATACCGCTGATTTTAAATTTTTCTGCAATTTTTTTCATAATACGTCAATAACTCCGCTATACATTCCCATCGAGCAGGTAAAAACTATTTGACCTTTTGAAGTTGGTGTAAATGTAAAAGTATATTTTTCGTTCGGACCCAAATTCTTGCTTATTCCTAAAGAGGGAATTCGAAATGCGGAAGCGCAGCTGTATGCGTCCTTTCCAACAAGTGTTATCGAAACGGGAGCGCCACTTTTTACCTGGAGATGATTTGGGGAGTAGCCATTTCCAAAAACGTAAATCTCGTGCATTTGTGATACATTTGTATTTTGGGCCGGGGTAGTAGGTTTGCCAAGACTATTGAAATATGTAGATAAATTTTTTGAGTTAAAGGGAAATCCTGATGCGATGAACGCTCCATTTACGGACATTATACCCAGATAAATAACAGCAACAGCTGCAATTTTTAAAAATCTTTTTTTGAAATTTTCTCCTAAAAGACTGGTTGCAAAACCCACTCCAAAAAAGAGCGGGGTTGTTCCCAGAATAAATACCGACATGATTAACGCACCATTAAGAGCATTGCCGCTTGCTATTGCGAGTGCCTCCATCGCAAGTGTTGTACCGCATGGTATAAATATGGTCATTGCACCCAGAAGCATTGGAGCAAATAGGTCTTTGCTTTTTGATTTATTTCTTACTATCCGAGACAAAAATCTTGGTGGTTGAATTATGACGTAGCGGAATATCGGGTGAATATCCAATAGATTGAGGGCAACCGCTATCATATATAGCCCTGCTGCGAATTGCATGAAGGTTTGGATATTTTGATTTATTCCTACAACTTCTCCAAATCCCCCGAGCAATAATCCAAGCAATGTATAAGCAACAAGTTTTGATACAACAAATGAGAGAGTCGGGAAAAGCGCATGGTAGGCTTTGGCGTCTTTATCCCCGGTTATTTTTTGTCTTGAGGATATAACTGATGCCAAAAGTCCTCCTTGGACTGCGAGACATGTAAGCCCTCCGACTGTGAGCCCAGTTATAAAAATTACCCAAAGGTTCATATTTTTTTTGCTTTTAATAAAAGCGAATTACTGACAACCGACACTGAAGAAAGTCCCATTGCAAGCCCGGCGAAAACAGGATTTAGGAAAATCCCGAACAGCGGGTAAAAGAGCCCGGCCGCCAGAGGAATTCCTACTACATTATATACAAAAGCCCAGAAAAGATTTTGTTTGATGGTTGTGATAGTAGCTCTGGATAGGTTTATGGCTTGTGGAATTTTTGCCAGATCTCCACCCAAAAGAGTGATATCTGAAGAATCGATGGCAATATCGGTTCCGGTGGCCATAGCTATTCCGACATTCGCCTGAGTCAATGCCGGTGCGTCATTGATGCCATCACCTACCATTGCAACATTGATGCCTTTTGACTGCAACTCTTTTATTATCTTTGATTTATCCTGTGGCATAATTTCTGCTTTTATGCTGTCTATTCCGATTTGATGAGCTATGAATTCCGCTGCTTTTTGATTATCCCCGGTCATCATAAGCGTTTTTATACCCAATCTATGAATTCTTTCGATTGTATTTTTTACACCTGGTTTTATTGTGTCGCTAATTGCAATAAGACCAAGAGCTTTCTCATTTTTGCTCAAGATAATTACCGTTTTGCCTTGCTTTTGAAGACGGGAGACCTCATTCATACCATTTTCTGAAGAATTGGGTTTTCTGACTGTGTAGCTGTGATCATTTATTTTTGCACTAACTCCATGTCCCTCGTGTTCTTCAAAAGACGAAATATTCATGAGCTTTATTTTTTGATCGATAGCTTTTTGTACAATTGCCATAGCCAGAGGATGCTGCGAATGATGTTCAACACTTCCCGCAATTTTTATGATTTCATCGTCGGTTGTTGATTCATCAAACGCTTGTATGTCGGTTACTGTCGGTTTTCCGTGGGTCAATGTTCCTGTTTTGTCGAATGCAATCAGATGTGTTTTATGAAGTTTTTCAAGACTTTGTGCATTTTTAATAAGAATGCCATGGGTTGCACCCTTTCCCACACCGACAATAATTGCCGTCGGAGTTGCGAGCCCTAGAGCACACGGACATGCAATAACAAGAATTCCCACAAAGGAAAGGAGAGCATAGGAAACAGCTTGCGCTGAGCCCAAAAAGTAAGACCCTAAAGTTATCCAAATGATGAAAGTAAGGATTGCAATTAAGAGTACCGCTGGTATAAATATGGATGAAATTTTGTCTGCAAGATTCTGAATTTCAGCCTTTGATCCCTGAGCATCTTCTACCATCCTGACAATTTGCGAAAGCATTGTGTCGGAACCAATTTTGCTTGCTCTCAAAAGAATACTTCCCTGCTTGTTGATCGTTGCGCCGATGACGGTATCTCCTACCTTTTTGTCTTGAGGGAGTGGTTCTCCATTTATCATAGACTCGTCAATTGAAGTTGACCCTTCTGTTATTATTCCATCGACCGGAATTTTTCCACCCGGCTTTACTCTGACAATATCCCCGACAACAACCTCGCCAAGAGGTATTTCAATCTCCTTTCCATCCCTTACAACAAACGCAGTTTTTGCTTGTAGTCCCAAAAGTTTTTCGATCGCTTCACCTGTTTTCAATTTTGAGCGCGATTCCAAGTATTTGCCAAGAGTTATAAATCCGATTACTACAATAGTTACGTCAAAATAGGTGAATTCGGGAAGAGAGAAAAAATTCCTGATTTGAGGGAAAAGAAGAACGATGCTGCTATAAAGATAAGCGGTGAGTGTACCTATGCCGACAAGAGAGTCCATATTTGCTACTCTATACTTTGCAAATCGTACAACTGCTTCAAGATATGGTTTGCCAATCCAAAAAAGGAAAATAGAGGAAAGGATAAATGAGATGGTTGTAAAAAGTTGCATCGGGATCGGCAGACTTGGTATGTTCGGAACGATTCTTGATGCAATATCCCACATCATGAGGAAAAATATAGAGAGCGTCAATGGAATAGCAAAATCGACCTTTTTTCTGAGGTATTCAAGCTCTTTGAGTTTTTCATCTTTTGAAAGAGAAAGCCCTAAATGCTGTGAATGATCCTCTGCCATATTTTCGTGAGATAAGTGACCCGTCATCTGATGCTCTTGATGTGGTAAAAGAGAATATCCCAATTTGTTGATTTCGTGATTCATGCCCTCGTGCGAAATTTTAGCCGGATCATACGATATTTTTGCTTTTTCTGTAGCAAAATTGACGTCACAGCTCTCAATGCCGGGAAGTTTTTTAAGTTTTTTAGAAATAATGGAGCTGCAACTGGCGCAATGCATACCTTTTACCATAAAAGTTCCGTGATTCATAAATTTATTGAACGTTAAACCATTGTGCCCGGTAATTCTTTAATGTGGGAAGTGTTGTCGTCAGGAAATTTTCTACCGCGTCAGCATTGTCGATGATTATAGGGTTCGAACTTTTGCTTTTTATTTCTTTTGTCATTTGAATCCCTTCTTCGTGGTGTGCGATCAATGCATTGAGGAATCTGAGGTCAAAAGTATTATTGACTTTGCCAAGTTGCACGACAGTCGGGTCTGCTATTTTCCGGCCGTCGTTGTACAATTTCTTTTTCAGATCATATAGCTCTCCGATAAGTTTTGGCTCATTGGTTTTGATCTCATTTCCTAGCGTTCTCAACTCTTCTCTATGAGACGCATCTGCAACTTGATTTGCCAATAAAATCGCACTTTTATGGTGTGCAATCATTTGCTGCATATATCTAAGATCAACAAATCTATCAGCTTTTCCAAGACCCATATCTTCTTTAACAAACATGGTTTGTTGATACGTAGGTGAGATAAAATATCCGGCAACCGAACCCATGAGAAAAGATACCGTCATAAGAGAAATCGCCAGCATTGTATTTATTTTTTGCATATTATTGACTCCATTCAGTAAGCCATCCACGCATAAGCGTTATTTCTTCCGATTGTGATGAAATGATATTTTCGGCAAGCGTTTTCAACTCTGCTCTTTGAGTACCATTTCTAAGCATACTCGCCATCATAACGGCCATTTGGTGGTGAGGGATCATTTCTTCAATAAATTCACGGTCAAAATCCGGTGCAAGAGTAAGCCTTTCAAGATCGTTAATACCCCCCGATATGCCCATATGCATGGGTCCTCCACCCATCATTCCATGCTGATTCATGACTTGATTTCCAGTCGGTAACTCACGGCCAAACCATTCTTTATACCAATTTTTCATATCTGTTATTTCTTTGCTTTGTGAATTTATGATATTTGTAGCGAGTGTTTTTACTTCCTGTCTTTGTGTCTTGGTAAGTGCGAGTTTGCTCATGGTTATTGCGTCTTCGTGATGGGGAATCATTTGCTCGATAAAATGAGCATCCATGGTATCAGAATTTTTTTGTACAATCTGTTGTGGTTGATTTCGCAGCCCCATCATCGACATAATCGAATAATTGTTGGAAGAGGCTGCCGAATACGTTGCTATCCACATAATAAGTCCGCCTGCCAGGGCGCCGATTATTCCAAATCTCAGTGAATCATTTTTCATATTATTTATTGACGTGTTTAAAAAGGGTAACCAGTTCTTTTGTTGCTTTTTCAGGTTCACTGTGGAACTGGTGCGAAACATGTGTCGATACGTGCCGTTCAAAGAGAACGGCGTCGAGACTTTTTAATGAATTTTGTATTGCAAGGCTTTGATTGAGGATATCGATACAATAAATGTCGCTGTCGATCATTTTTTGTAGTCCGTCGAGTTGGCCTTTAATGATATTAATTCTCTTTTGTGCTTTTTCTTTAACGTCTTCGTAGTGAGATTTCATATACCCATGGTATACCCCCTAGGGGTATATGTCAATAGAATATTTTACCTTAGTATAGTAATGTAGAAAATAATCAGATAAAATGCTAGAGTTTTTATGAAATACAAATGCAAACACGCAATATTGGGAGGTACATTTGATCATCTACATATCGGACACAAGCAGTTCCTTGATTATGCTTTTGAAAATTCAGAAAGAGTGACAGTAGGGATTGCAACATCTAACCTATTTAATACAAAAATTCTGTACTCCTACATTCAGCCTTACGATGTTAGGAAGCGCGCTGTAGAAGAATATCTAAGCAAAAAGGGGTATTTTGATAGAGCAAACTTAATCAAGCTTAAAGATATTTATGGCAATAGCCTTAACGAAAAGGAAATCGACACAATTTTTGTATCTGAATCAGGGGTGAAAAATGCGGAATTGATCAATAAGAAAAGGAGTGAGAAGAAATTTCTTCCAGTTGAAATCGTTGTTGTTCCTTTATGTAATGACAGTCGGGGGAATGCAATCTCGTCTACTGGTATTCGAATTGGTACGAATGACAGGAATGGTGAGTTGTTCCAAAAGTATTTTGATAAAGATTATTCGTTGGTACTTCCGCAGGAATTACGTAAGAAATTGCAGCAACCATTTGGGGAGATTGTTAAAAATTTAGATGACTCTAAATTAAATTTTAAAAATAAATTTATCATTTCAATTGGAGATATTGTAACTACAAACATCATTAAGAACAATCTAGTACCAAATGTTGCAATTTTCGATCTAATGACAAAACGAAAAAAAATTGTTGAAAAAAGGATTTTAAATTTATTACCTACCCCCGATTATACATTTTCCAATAAGCAAGGAATGATAAATACCAATACGGCATTGCAAATCCAAGAGGTAATTAGAAGGTGTATTTTTTCTGAAAAGAAAGTAGGAATACAAATTGATGGGGAGGAAGATCTATTAACGCTTCCGGCTATTCTCTTTGCGCCATTAGATTCTGTAATTCTTTATGGTATTAAGGATATTGGTATGGTTATAGTAAAAGTTACCGAACATAAAAAAAAATTAATCAGGACACAATATTTAGACAAGTTCAAAAAAATTAGAATTAATTTTGGTAGTTAAAAAATGAATTACATTCAGGTTCTAGATGAGATTTTCAGACAATTTAAAGGACCTAAATTTTCTGTACTAACATGGGATGGAGAAGAAAGAATATATGGTAGGGGTGAAGTCACTAAATTTACTCTTATATTCAAGGATGCAAATACTGTAAAACGCCTACTCTCGCAGGGTTCTTTGGGATTTGGTGAATCATATATGTCGGGAGACATAAAAATAAGAGGAGATATCGAAGCGTATCTTGCGCTTCGTCATCAGTTCAAGCATATAAAAAGATCCAGACATCTTATGATGGCGAAAGTCTTTTCTGATTTTTCTACGCAATCTAGTCGAGAGGACCAAATTTCATATCATTACGATCTAGGTAATAATTTTTTTAAATTAATATTAGACAACAAAACTATGTCTTATTCTTCCGCTTTTTATGGAAAGGATTCAGATCCGCTCACAATTGCTCAAATAGAAAAGTACGAACTGTTATCTTCTTGGTTGGATCTTAAGAAAAACGATACAGTTCTGGACTTAGGTTCGGGTTGGGGTGGCTTTGCCGTGCAGGCAGCTCGAAAGTACGGAGTTTTTGTTACGGGATATACTCTAAGTAGGCAGCAATTAAAATTTTCTCAGGACTTAATCAAAAAAGAAAAATTAGAAAGGCTGATAACATTTAGATATAGAAACATGCTTAACCTTCCTAGGAAAACGTTTGACGGGGTGCTGGTGCTTGAGTCAATAGAGCATGTTGGAAAATATAGCCTTCCAAAATTTTTTCAGGATTTAGGATCTACTGTAAAACCGGATGGAAAGCTTGTTATCCAAACAACTGGTAGATATATACCAAAAAGAGTTGATAGATGGACATTGAAATATGTGTTTCCCGGAGGGTACCTGCCTTCTCGAGATGAAATATTATCTCATGCACAAAATAATGGATTTAGATTGGAAGAATTTAGGGATGATACAGACCACTATATTAAAACTCTCACCGAGTGGATAGCAAATTTAGAGAAGAATAAAACAGAAATAGAGAAAATGTTCAGTCCCTCCTTTTTCAATCTATGGCAATTATGGATGCATGGTGCGAAGGTGGCATTTGAAATGCGTTCCATGGGACTTTTTAGATTCAGTTTTCGAAAGACGTAATAATTATTGAAGGATTTTTGGAAAAGTGTAAGAATTGACTATATGGAAACAACAAATTTCCCCCAGCAACAACCAATAGCTCCTCAAGCAATAAACTTAATGTCGGAGTTGCAGGCCGAAAAACCTTTTAATAACAAGATCTGGACTGTAATAATTCCTGCAATCAATATATCGATTTTTGTTTTATCCATATTGGTTCTTTGTCTGATCGATATCCCACTATTAATTCAAGAACCGGGTTTATTCGTCTTTTTTATTCCAATGGTTATTTCTATTCTACTTTTTGTTTTATTTTTATATATTGAGAATGGTTTAAAAGTAGACTATAAGAATAGCAGGTCTTTACTCGATAGATTATTTGTAGCACTTATTATATTTAGAAATATTATTTTTTTTCTGAATGTACTTCCATTCATCCAGATACTAGGGATCTTAGTAGTACTTGTTACATTTATTCCTTATCTTATTATTTACGTTTTTACAATTCATAAAAGAGACAAGGTCAGCGCATAATCGATTTATCTCGACTGAGTAGAGGGGTTAAGAGTCGTATTGTGAAATAGTTTACTTCTCAGTCAATCCCTTTTCGCCTCATATTATAAAATCCAATTTGGTCAAAGATTCTTGCGGATTAAATATTTTTCAACCATAATAAGTAAATGCAGCCGGAGAATAATGCAACTGATAATCAAAATTCGGGACAAGTTATTCCGGTTGTCAATCCTGCCATTCCTTCACATAGCACGAATAATGCCCCATCAGCATCTGGTTTAACACAGTCAGGTTCAAGACCAAAGAGTATTTTGTATTTCGAGATCGCGATCTATATAAGCATGGCCTTGCCGATTTTATTTATTATTTTTCTAGTGCTCAGTAAGGCTTTTGAGTTTTTTCCACTATTGGTTATTCCGTATGTTTTATTTACAGTTACCAAAATTTTTGTCGTTTGGTTGATTGCACACAAAAGGAAAAATAAAGCAAGAATATTTTTACTCATACTTATCTTTATTCATCCTTCGTTTGCATCACCTGTTGTATATGCAGATTTATTACTTGGTATAGTCGCCTGTTGTTTCCTCTTTTCACCATCTGCTAATGCATGGTTGATGCCGTGGTTTGCGTCGGGTGAGAATGCAGCTAAAGAAAATTTCATATTGAATAGGTGGATCCCGCGGATAAATAAGATTTTTATGATTATTTCACTGGTTTTTGTTTTCGGATTGGATTTATTGATCCTGATTTCAAGTCCGGGTCTATTTCCCTTTTGGATTGAAATGCTTTTGGCATTTGCTGTATTTTTAGGGTTTTATAATTACGAGAAGAGGATTCAATTTGCGAACAGATCGAATCTTGACCCGGCTTTTTTGGCTTTAAGTTTGACACGAAACATAGTACTTTTCCTCAATTTTATACCTGGAATTCAGATAGCAGGGGCAATGCTGAGCGTTGTTGGTATAATTCCTTATTCGATCATCTATTTTAAGTTAGTATCAAAGAGAAAATCTGGATAAAGAGCTCGAAAATTGTTAATGAGTGGCTAATCAAAGCTTTCTACACGGTCCATCACAAGCCTCGCTGCATCGAAATAATCATTTCTTCTTGAATTAACAATTATTCTGCTGGGATTTCTGAAAATGTCTTTTGCATACAAAGGTTTACCAAAAATAAACGATATTTTCATTTTGCCGGAAACAATATTTTTTAGGGTAAAATTTTCTGTCCCCTTGATTTTAAGGGGAATAACCGGAAGATTTGTTTTGTAAGCCAGAAAGCTGACTCCTCCTCCGGCTTTATGTTGATCACGATTTCGAAAAATTCCGCCGTAAGGAAAAATTGCAATATTTGCTCCTTTACTTACAGCCTCTAAGTGATGGGGAAGTGCTTTATGATAATCGTCTTGCCCTTTATAAGAGGGATACGCACCAATGATTTTAAAAAAAATCCCACCATATAAGACCCGTTTCCATTTTTTTCCTTTGTAAAGACTTTTCTGTCGACCTACGTATAGCAGCGGTAGATGATTATTAAAAAATGGCAGTACAGACACTAATAAAAGTGGGTCCATCTCGCTTATATGGTTGCTCGCTATAATAAAGTTGCCTTTAACTTTATTAATGTTTTTTAGTCCTTTTATTTCCAGGGAGCAGAACAGGTTCATGGTAAGATGCAAGGGCAACCACACAAGTCGTTGGAAAAAATTCGGGGGTAAGTATCGAAAATTCATGAATTAATAGGCTTGGATATAGAAATATATAGATAGTGTAGGTTGTGGGAATATTTTCTTCATGCTACCATGCTAATAGTTAGTGAATTTATATGAATATTCTTGTCTTATTATTCTTCATTCACAATGTTCTTGCAACCACTTTTTTAGGAATCAAATTTTTCGGAAGTAAAAATAGAGCCTTCAAGAATTTTGGTATAGCAATGCTTCTTAATTCGCTCGCTTTTGCAATATGGACCGTAGCGGTAGTTACTCGGCCGGCAAATCTTGAGCAGGTTGTAACAATAGGAGTAATCCCTTTCGTAATTTCCTTGGTTTTCTTGCTCATATGCGGTGTTGATAATTTTGAGAAGGAAATCCGCACAAAACTAATAGGCGCAGGTGTAGCTGTTGTTGCATGTCTATTTTTGGTAAGAACATTTGTCTATCCTTCAAATCCAATGTTTACAACCGATGGATATTTCTTTTTTAATATGCATCCAATTGTTCAGCTGGTTTATGTATTTGGTTTTGTTCTTACAGCTGTTCCTGCAATTTTCATCATATCGTCTAAGTTCAAGGGAATATATGCGATTTTAGTTAGGTATGGATTTATGGCTGAGGTAATTGGAGGTATAATGCTCATAACAAATCGTGACCCACAGGCATTACTGATTTCCGGTTGGGTAATGGGATTTGTATATTTTGCACTGTGGTCTACATTACTCTTCAATAGCAAAGCTTGGTCAATCTCCAAATAACATTTCGTAGTTTTTATTCACTAGTAACATAGGATAGAATAAGAAATCCAACTTGTATGAATGTATTACTGACTGGATTTACCGGCAACTTAGGCCATGAAGTAGCGAGGGAATTTTTAAAACGTGGAATAAATGTTTTGCCGATAGTTAGATCAAGTAGAGGATTGGAATTTTTACAAAAAGAGTTTCATCTTAATGAGATTATTGTTGCAAATCTATTGCAACCCTTGGAATTTTTTACCCAAACGAAAATAGACTGCATAGTACACTGTGCTGGTGATGTTAAATTTCACGGGGGAGGGGAGACAAATAGAAAAATGATTGCAAATATAATTATGTTTGCAAAAAAGTACAATATTCCAATCTTCCATATTAGTACCGCATTTATATATAACAAGTTCTGTGATTTTAACAATAATTACGAACTAGATAAATTTAATGCAGAACAATTATTGGAAAGTTCAGGTGTAGCCCATTCTATAATTCGCCCTTCTGTTATTGTTGGCAATAGTCTTACGGGAAAAATCATTAATCCCAGTGGATACTATGAAATCGTCAATCGGTTTGTTGCCGTTGCTCGAGAAGCTAAGAAAGAAAAAATAAGAATAAGATACCCAAAATTTCTGGGAAAATCAGACATGGTATCTGTTGATCAAGTTGCTGATTGTATAGCAAGTCTTGTTCAATCTAGTAGGCACAACATGGTGTATGCCACCAACCCCAATTCGCCGGATGCTTCTTGGGTTTTTAGTCGCTCGATGGCGTTTTTTGGACTATTGGAAGCATTTGATATTATTAATTGTACTTTTGAAGAGTTTGGCAAATTAAATCTTAACAAATACGAGAGGGATCTGTACCTATTTGGAAGACACTTCAATCGATACTGGGACTCTAATGAAAAATTTCCCACTACGAGTATTGTTGACAATACCATTGATGAAGTTTTTTTAAAAAGGACTTTATCGTTTTTTGAAAAGTATATGCTTTCAAAATATGAAACAGCAAAGAATTAATTATAGCCAATGCTGGGAGGATTCCGATGTGCTATTAAAAGCGCTCGAATTAAAGTCTGATGACGTTGTTCTGTCGATTACTTCGGGTGGAGACAACGCGCTTGCCATATTAAGTGAACCAGTAGCTAAAGTAACGGTTGTTGATATGCATTCATGTCAGAATTATTTAATGGAGTTAAAACTTATTGCGGCAGAAAAATTATCATACAAAGAGTTTCTCTCTTTCGTAGGTGTTACACCTGCTATTAATAATAGAATAAACACCTTTACTAGGATGCGCAAATCTATCAGTCCGGAAGCTCTCGATTGGTGGTCTGATAATAAGCACTTGATCGAGATGGGCATAATTCATTGTGGTAGATTTGAAAAATATCTAACTTTGTTTGGTAAATATATTTTGCCATTAATTCATTCCAAAAAAGTGATTGTAAATTTTCTGTCTGCAAAGTCAGTAAATGAACAATATAGATTTTACTTAAAATCATGGAATTCTTTTAGATGGAAGATGTACTTTTATATTGCGTCGAGTAAATTATTACTTAGGAAGTTTGCTAGACAAGATGGGATGTTTGGTTCCACAAAAGTGGAGAATGTTGCTAAAGTTTACTTATTGCGTTTGGAAAGAAAACTAAAAACTAGGCTTATATCTTGTAACTACTTTATATATTATTGCTTGACGGGCGGTTTTGGTGTCGACCTCCCTTTTTATCTGAGAGAGCAGAATGTTGTTAGATATATTGGCAAAAGAAAAGTAGTTTATATTTCCTCGACATTATTGCAATATTTGCAAAGTGTGCCATCAAATACATTTTCTAAATATAACCTTTCGGATATTTTTGAGGCTTTGCCTGAAGATAAAGTCGCTATTACGTGGAAAGAGATTATTAGAACAGCCAAGAAGAATGCAAAAGTTGTGTATTGGGATAATTTAAGAAAATCAGATCCGCCAGTCGGTGTGAAAGATTACAAATCAATTTCAAAGGAGCTATACGAAATGGATAGATCTTTTTTTTACGGAAGCGTTCATGTATGCAAAATACTAAAATGAGACATTACTCTTTCCTTGCTAGATTGTATAAATACCAAAGTGTTCGGTTTCCTATTTTTTTTCTTGCGTTGAGTTTTTTACCGCCAATTCTTAGTTCTTCTGCTATCGTTTCTGGTACTGAAAGTCATTTTATTGTTGTAATTTGTTTGCTTCTTTCGCTTTTATATTTGTTTCATGTGCGAATTGTCGATGAAGCTAGAGACTTTGACCATGATAATGTTCACCATAAATCTCGTCCAATTCAATCAAACGTTATTGAATTGTGGGAATTAAGACAGGTCGATATTGTTGTTGCCGCAACTTTTTTTAGTCTGATTCTATTTTTTGGAATAATACCTTTCTTCTTAGGTGTCATAATGTGGACATACGCCTTTTTGGCAGAAAAGGAATTTTATATAAAAGAAGTCCTAAGGCGGCACTTTTTTTTATACAACGGTGTGAATATAATTCAAATGTTTTTATTGCAATTGATGGTTTACGCAATCTTCTCACAAAGCTTTCATGTTGGCTTGCCACTCGTTTTACACTTTTTATTTACTTGCACGGGTACAGTTATTTTTGAATTTCTTCGTAAGCTTAGGTTGCCTGGAGCCGATGGAACAGGTAAAGATACATACACTTGGCATGTAGGTTTTGGAAGAGCGATGACAATATATGTGATTATCGCAATGCTCAACATTCTACTTTTCCTTTTTATCGTCATGACAGTTGGTGTTTATGTGTGGGGATGGATCATGTTTTCGATAATTGTAGCCATTGTTTTGATGGGCACTACTTTCATACACTTCGTAAAGAAAAATCACATTACAAACCATGGTGTACAATTAAACTTTCTTCTTACATACTCACTATTCAATATAATTATTTACTTAACTTTTTAAGATGGATGGAGCAAAAGCAAGTTCACTCAAACGACTAGGGAATTCAGGATTTTCCGTTCCCCCATTTATTGTTTGTAGTACTTCTTTAAATAAAGAAGAAATTCTTGAAAAAATTAATAAAGAGCTTGCACGAGTCAGATATTTTGCAGTGCGCTCCTCTGTCCAAGGTGAAGATTCAGAAAAAAAATCATTTGCCGGACATTTTTATTCGAGTATTGGGGTTAAGAAAAGCGATGTATTTCTTGAATTCAACAAAGTACGCAAGTCATTTGGAGCTATGCAGGGGGCAGTGATTATTCAGGAATTTATTCCAAGCAACCAAGCAGGTGTAGTGTTTACGAAAGCTTACGGTGATAAGTTATTGATAAATTCAACTAGTGGGTTGTGTAAGCCGGTTGTCGAGGGAGAAAAATGTGACGAATATATATGTACTAATATGGGTAAGGTGATTGCTAAAACAATACCTAGGAATAAAAAAACGCTCCAGTTCAGAAAAGGTTCAGTAGTTAGAAAAATGGTAGATGGGGAATCATTGACGCCGGATTCAATAATGCGGATTGTGCAAGTTTCCTTGAAAATTGAAGAATTTTTTACTGGGCCGCAGGATATAGAATGGTGTATTTCTAAAGGTAAGATTTACATCCTGCAGTCACGACCAATAACTAGGACATTCTTATCTGACAAGTTGGAGTACTATGATAGTGCAAATATTGCAGAAAGCTACTCAGGAATCGTTTTACCGTTAACCTTCTCATTTGCACAGATGGTATATGCAAGGGTATACCAGGATCTGTTGGTAAATTCCGGTGTTTCAAGAAAAAAAATAGAGAAACATAAGAAGATTTTTAAAAATTTATTGGGATTATTCTATGGGAGGATGTTTTACAACATGAATAATTGGTATCTCATGGCCGCTTTCCTGCCTGGGTACAAAAGAAATAAGGAGAATTTTGAGCTTATGATAACAAGCAACATCAGGCAAGACGTTGTAACAGACATTAGGCCCTCCCTTATTCTTATTTTGGTATATCCGTTGCTTGTTTTTGGAAAGCTGTTGTTTTTCTCAATTTCCTCCTCACTTTTTAAGTATCGCGTTAAAAAGGAAATAAAAATTTTAAGAAATAACGACTTTAATGGATTGGATTATGGAGAATGCATCCAATTGTTCAATAAGATTAATAACAAGCTTTTGAAGAAGTGGTTTATTCCCTTGGAAAATGATTTTCTAGTGATGACATATTTGGGATTTCTTAAAAAACTTGTTGGTGAAAAAATGTTGCAAAAATTAATTATTTTCGAAAGCAAATCAACAATTCAGGCTGATGAATTGGCTAGAGTCAGCAAGCTTATGCAAGGAAAACCACTTCTTTGGAGCGCTATTATGTCAAATGATATAGACAAATTTCATCAGGAGCTCAAAAATAGTGAAAATATCAAGAATGTTTTAGACAATTATTTTGATGTTTTTGGGGGGCGATTTGCAAATGAATTAAAGCTTGAATCTATAGGTATTGATGAGGATATTTCCAAATTATTCCCTGTACTGATTGCATATAAGAATTTTAGTAGAAAAAAAATACACATGCGATTTAATCTGAGCGTACCTTTCTATAAAAAGATCATTCTTGGTTTTGTGTTGCCTCAATTTAAAAGGTACGCTTCCCAGAGGGAAGAGTTTAGGCTTTTGCGATCAAATACTTTTGGATTATCTAGGAAACTATTCCGTAGGATGGGAAAAATACTGGTTGAAAAAAAAGTTATCAGAAATATTGATGACGTATTTTTTTTGGAGCTTGATGAATTGTTAGATAAATCCTTGACACACAATAAGCTAGTTAATAGTAGCTTGATCAAGCGCAAAGCTGAATACAGCTCTTTTATGGACGTAAAACCACCAGCGCATTTTACCGCCTACTCAAGAATACCTTTTGTCGATTATAATACGAGACATGTCCCTGAAAAATTAAGTGGTCGGCCTTCCTCGGAAGGAATCGTAAGGGGAAGGGTAAAGATATTTAAGGAATTTTTTATGCCAGAATCAATTGATTTTGAGATATTAGTTACGTCACATACTGATCCTGGGTGGACCTCGTTGATTGGTCTCTGCAAGGGCATGATCATAGAGTATGGAGGTGTGTTGTCTCATGCGTCAATAGTGTCTCGTGAGCTTGGCATCCCAACTGTGATTGGTGCACAAGATGCCACCGATCGCTTAGAAGATGGACAAATTGTTGAAATCAACGGTTCAACAGGAGAGATAAAGTTATTAGGATGAAAATAATTAGATACAAGCCTACTACGATTCCACCTAAGGAATTACTCAATCTTTTAAAGGAGAAGTATGGAAAGGGTGCTGGCTTTGATCTTTTTCTATCAGATTTCAGGAAAGCATATGAATTTTGTGTTGGAAATGAAAATATAAAATTTGTTCCCTTTGCCGTATATAAGAATAACGAGATGGTGGGTCATATTGCATTGATAGTTGATAGGAGACTTATTCCCGGTGATGCATTTTTTGGTTTTTTAGAAATGCAAAGAGACAAGAGAATTTTTACGGAATTATGGAGTGTCCTTGTCTCCGAAGCAAAAAAACACGGAGTAAGAGTTGTTAAAGGACCGGTAAATGGAAGTATTTGGCATCAATACCGATGTTATAAAAAATCAAATGGGGAAGATTATTTTAAAACAGAATTGCCAACGGAACTATATTATTACAGATACTTATCTTCAAATAATCCTTCTTCAGAAATAAATTATTACTCTGCCTACCGCAAGAAATTTGAAGGAGTTATGAGCCATATTGAAAAAGGGTATAAATCACTTAACTCTAACGGATTTAGGATCAAAGAGCTAGGCAAAATATCAATGATGGAACTTGAATCTATTGGAACTGTATCGAAGAAAATATTTTCAAAAAGTTGGGGATACACGGAGTTAACCGTAAAGGAGTTTTTGGCGTTATACTCTATGGATAAATTTGCTGCTCATCTGAATAAGTTATACCTTTTGTATAAAGGAGATGAAATTATCGGATACTGTTCAACTGTAAAAGAGAACGAATCAACACTTATATGTAAAACAATTTGCATACTTACCAATTATCAAGGGTTGGGTCTTGGAAATGCTCTTGCATATAGAGTGCATATTGATGCAAAGAACCGAGGGTACAAGAAAGTGATATACGCACTAATACGTGAGGGTAACAATATCAAGAATTTCCCCAAGGAAGATGCGGTTGTTTTTAGGGAATATGCTACTTTTGAATTTGTAATTTAGTACCGATGTATACACTAATTTTTTTAGTTTTATCCGGATTACTTATAGTTGGAGTTGAGGTTGTAAAAAGAAAATTCCTAATTCCTTCCAATATCACTCGTAGAGTTACTCATATTTGTGCAGCTTTAATCGCTGTTGCCGCATCCTTTTTTGTCGATAAAACAATTATTATTATCTCTTGTATTGGGTTTGCCTTTTTATTGTTATGGGTAAGAAAAAGAAATCTCTTAACCTCAATTAATAACGTAAATCGTAAGTCTTACGGAGATGTATATTTTCCCCTAGGTGAAGCACTGGCTGCCTTTATATTGTTGCCTGACAATATGAAAGCGTTCCAATTTGGAATATTAGTTTTGGGAATCTCTGATGCATTTGCAGGTTTTGTAGGAGAAAAGTATGGAAAACATCCGATAAACTTTCTTAAAAGCAAGAAAAGTTATGAAGGTGCCTTGGTTTTTTTTCTTTGCACATTGTTCCTGACAGCAATCTTCATGTCTGGAATAGGATTACATCTAGTTGTTATTCCATTGACGCTTACCGTAATTGAGCTTGTTCTTGGAAATGGTACTGATAATTTAGTCCTTCCGATCTGGGGAGGAGTACTTTTTGGCATGATGTTTTTTTGAGAATGGTGATATTATAAATCTGTATGATGTATTCAAAAAATGGAGATGAATTTGTTCTAAGATTAATAAAAGGGGAAGAATTAATTTCGAGTGTGCTTAAGTTTTGCACCAACAGAGGTGTAGAGTCAGCATTTATTTCTGGTATTGGGTCGGTTGAAAGGGTAGAGCTTGGTTTTTATAATTTAAGCAAGAGAGAGTATTTGTGGAAAAATTTTGATCTTCCTATGGAAATCGTAAGTCTTACCGGAAATATAACGCAAGTTGAGTTGAAGCCTTTTGCCCACATTCATGCGGTTTTGTCCGATTCAGAGTTTGCGACGTACGGAGGACACGTAAAGCTCGTCATAATTGGGGCGACGTGCGAGGTCGTGATCCGTCCTTTCGAGAATGTGAGGTTGGAGCGGAATTTTGATGAATCGACAGGATTAAAACTTCTTTCGTATGAAGGACAGATTGAGGAAAATTAAATTTCGACTTCTTAGGAATTGATAAAATAGTAGACGAAACGTCTAATTATTTTTGCCATTATATCCAATGTAGCACATGTTTCACGCGGTATGCAAGGGACATATATAGGTATTTTTAATCCCCTTGTTCGTCTCTATCTGCGTTATAATTAAATTCTATGGATGACTCAATTTATGAAAAATCAGTCCGGCTTCATGAGGAATTGAAGGGAAAACTTGAAATCAGATCCAAAGTAAGACTAGAGACGGTCGAGGATTTATCACTCGCTTATACCCCGGGTGTGGCGCAGGTATCAAGAGAAATTGCTGAAGATCACACGCGCGCATACGAACTAACGATGAAGCATAATTCCGTTGCAATTGTTTCGGACGGTTCGGCTGTTTTGGGCCTTGGCAATATCGGGCCGTATGGAGCTATTCCGGTTATGGAGGGAAAAGCGGTTCTTTTTAAAGAATACGCAAATATTGACGCGTTTCCGATTTGTGTTGAGACGCAAAATACTTATGAAATTATTAGCTTGGTAAAAAATATTGCGCCTGCATTTGCGGGAATCAATCTTGAGGATATTTCCGCTCCCCGCTGCTTTGAGATTGAGGAATCACTGCAAAATATTGGAATTCCGGTTTTTCACGACGATCAGCATGGAACGGCAATTGTAATTCTGGCTGCACTTATCAACGCTGCTAGGCTCGCTGAAAAACAAATGCAGGATTTGGTGGTCGTTATAAATGGGGCCGGAGCTGCCGGAACAGCAATCGCTCAGCTCTTGCGTTGTGTGGGACAGGATAAAAGAATCTGCGAACCGGTCAGAGAAATACTCGTGTGCGATTCGAAAGGAATAATCTCATCAGACAGGCCGGATATCATCAACGATTCACATAAAATGCGCCTTGCATCTATAAGCAACAGATCAAAGAGGACAGGGGGTTTGAGAGAGGCGCTTGAGGGAGCTGACGTATTTATTGGAGTAAGCAGGGGTGGAGTTATGCAGAAAGATATGATAGGGGTTATGAATAATAAGCCCATCATATTTGCGATGGCAAATCCTGATCCTGAGATCATGCCGGATGAAGCTTATTCGGGAGGCGCTTTTATTGTAGGTACGGGTAGGTCCGATTTCCCAAATCAGGTGAACAATGTTCTTGCTTTCCCCGGAATATTTCGGGGTGCGATTGATGCACGTGCCAAAACCATCACAAATAGTATGAAAATCGGAGCGGCTTTTGCATTGGCTTCATGCGTTGAGAATCCCAGGGTTGACTATATACTGCCTTCTGCGCTTGATAAGTCGGTTCCCCATAAAATTGCACAAAGGGTTGCACAGATCTACAAGGAAGAGAGTTCTATGCTCGGTTAACGCGTAAGCATGTTTTGTTAAATGATTTTCTTCTGCGTGTATTCCGCAAATATGAAATCTTTTCAAGCGATATGTTATTAAAAGTCTGAATTGTATATAATAATTCCATGACA
>CAZPUU010000011.1:13456-23530 GCA_964589835.1 uncultured Gammaproteobacteria bacterium | reverse complement strand
TTATAAAAATACAACTTTTTCGTATTCGACAATTCTGACCCCGGGATAGCGCTCCTTGAAAGAAATATTTTTCCCATTCGGAGTAAATGGATCATGCATATAATAATTTCCACCGGATCCACTTACAAAAACGACGAAATGATCGGCAAGTCCTCCACCATCGTACGAGATACCAACAACTACAGGGTGTCCCGATGCAAGAGTGCCGTCAATATCAGAACTCACCCTCTCTGTTGTCCTTCCCTCTGCAGATATTCTTTTCAACAAAAATGCCGGGTAGTAAGATGCAAAATTTGAAGAGATGGAGTTTATCGTTGCCGGAGTCACACCTCGATTTCCATAATGGGTATATACCATAGCCATTGAAGTAACGAGACACCCGTCACTTGCCAAAGAGTATTGGGTCCCGTTCAACGACTGGCTCCCCCATTGGGAATCCCGCTGATTGTAGTAACAACCCCAATCATCACATGATGTTTGGCCCGAAAGAATTGAGGCACCTCCTTGAGTTGTGGTAAAAGTCCGGAACCCTTCTAGCTGTGCCCGCGCTTGTGAAAGTAATTTTTGATAATTTGCCTCACTACCTTTTGTCTCATCCAATAATTTTTTCTTTGCTATTTTTTCTTCATTCAACTGATCTGTGTATGCTTCCAACTTCTTACTCAGGCTTTCTTGCTCGTCTTTTTTATCCTCAAGTATTTCCTGTTGATTTTCATAATTCACTTTTGCCTGCTCGGCAGCGTATATATTTTTCTTGTCAAAAAGTTGAACAATTTTAAGGTACTTTAGTCGTGTAAAAAAGTTGTCGATCGAACTTGCTGTCAAAAGAACTTGCCATGGGTCAACTGTCCCCACTTGATATACGGCTTTTGCGCGACCCAGAAAAGCATGCGATGTTCGTTCAAGATCTCCCTCGGAGCTTGAGATTTTATTTTCTGTGATCCCTATATCTTCAGTCAGGTTTTCAATTTGCTCTTGCGCGGATTCTATTTTTGCCTCAGTAAGGCGTATTTGAGTATCGGCTGCACTAATTTGAGATGCGAGCGTCTTTCCCTGACCCTGTACTTCAGATAATTTTTTCTGAAGATAAGAAGGGCAGTCAGCAACACTTACATTATTATCTTTACAATCCGAAATATTGCTTTGTTGAGATGAGGATGATGGAGTGGGTGTTGGAGTTGGATCCTCCGCATATACATTACTAACCCCTAATAGAAAAAAGGCCAGAACAAAAAGATAGAAAATTGCATTTTTTAACAACGGCAATATACACATGACATTATTTCAAATACCGAAGGACTGCCAGAAAACTTGAAAAAGCTCCCAAAACAACCGCTGAAACGAAGAGAATTCCCAAAACTTGTATCATAAGTATCGGCTCGATAGGCAGAACAGGCACACTCCCGAAAAATGACTCGATTTGAGGTGTTGCATAGAAGTGAAGAACTCCATAAGAAATTCCCCATCCTATGATTGCCCCAACCGCACCATAGAATATTCCCTCAAGTAAAAAAGGTGTCCGTATGAACCAATTAGATGCTCCAATAAGTTTCATGATCTCGATCTCGTCTTTTCTTACTGTAATTTTAATTCCGATAATAGTAAGAATCACAAAAACGCAAACAATCAGAAGCACAGCAATGACAACTATTCCGATCTGCCGTACACCGTTTGTGAATTTCACGAGGGTGTCCACGATGTCTTTTTGAAATACTACCTCATCCACTGCTTTTGAACTTTTCGAGATCTCAGCCAGCTGGGACAAATACAAAGCATCAGTTGCCTGGACATCAAGAGAAGCCGGTAAAATATCCGAGGTGACAAGGTCCAAAAGTAACGGATCCTCTTTATTTTGCTGCTTATAAATAGTAAGAGCCTCGTCTTGAGAAATGTATTTAATATTTTGCGCTTTACCCGTCGAATTTAATTGATCCTTCAAACTATTAACCTCCTCAGGAGTTGCCTCCTGTTTGAAAAACACAGAGAGTTGGGGACGAGCCTCAAAATAATCTATAACTCTGACAGAAATGATGGTCAAAATTGAAAATGCAGCGATTGTTAAGAAAGTCAGAGACATGATAAGTACAGCCGCTATCGACTGGTATGGTGAACGCCTTATATATTTTGCTACTGTCTGTACATGCATATTTTATTTTTTGATCAAACTTTCAAGGCTGATCTTCTCCTCAGGTTCGGTATTCTCACGTTCTTTTTTCTCCTCTAGCTTTTTCTCTTCCACCTCTTCAGACTTTTTTTTGTCGGCGTGTGCTTTTTCATGACTCTTTTCTTCAACTACTTCTATTTTATGTACCGCATGTTTTTTTTCATCCTTTGGATCGCTACTTTTCGTTTCAACTGATGCTTTCTTATTCCGGTCTTCTTTTAATTTCCCTTTCTCAAGAACTATTATTCTATTCTTTGTGGTATCAATTATTCTCTCATTGTGAGTAGCCATAAAAATAGTTGTACCCTTCTTATTAATAGAATCCAAAAGATCAAGAATTTGCATGCTGGTTTCAAAATCAAGATTACCCGTAGGTTCATCTGCAAGAATCACTTCGGGATCAAAAACCAACGCTCTTGCAATTGCAACTCTTTGCCTCTCGCCTCCGGAGAGTTGTAATGGAAATTTTAAGAATGAGCCTTCAAGTCCGACACTCGCCAAAACTTCCTCAGCTCTTTTTCGTGCATCTTTCTCAGAAACACCGGAGAATTGCAGTGGAAGCATCACATTCTCGCCTACAGTTCTGTCTTGAAGCAACTTTAAGTCCTGGAAAATTACACCGACATTCCTTCTCAGTTGACGTATTTTTTTTCCGGGTAATTTCTGGACGTTAATGTCCCCTATCGTAATTACGCCCTGCGATGGAAGAAGGTCACGGATGATAAGCCTGAAAATTGTTGTTTTTCCACTACCCGTTTGGCCAACGAGAAAAACAAAATCGCCTTTATCAATAGTAAAACTGATACTATCGAGGGCAAGATCTGTATAGTACTGTTTGGATACGTTTTCGAAATGTATCATTGTAAATTAATAAACCGATTTCCTCTATTAGACTCATGCATTCCCCTACAAAGCATTCACCTTATTTGACTTCGACTTTTCCAACATCCATCAACCAGCCGGCTTTTTGAGCTGTTTGTGTTTGTCCCCATACTTTTACTTTTTTTCCAACGAACTTTGATAGATCTACAGCTGATGAGGTCATATACACATTTTGTGACTCACCGCCGGGCCTCTCGAGATGGAATTCCCCCTCGCCATCGACTCCTCCCTCTTTCACAAGTCCCTCAACCGAATCAGGGAAATTTTTTGCATCACTCACTCCAAATGTTGCTCCCTTCTTTATCTCTCCTGAAGCTGATTCATTACCACTGATAGAAACGGGACCTTTTTTCCCTGAACCCGATACATTTGAAGCAATATAACCGGTTCCTACACCGAGTACGATCATTATGATTATCGTAAAAATAAGCGGTTTTACCATAGGTTGTTGTTCTTTTTTCTTGGAAGAATCAAAATCATGGATCAATTCTTTTTTCTGTACTCTTTTTTCTTCCATAGCATTTCTTATCTAAACATATTTTGACTTCTTAATCAACCCTGGCACGCTGAAATTTGCTTATTGGAGCTCTTTTAATGAGGCTTCTATGAAGATATCTATATCCCCATCTAGCACAGCCTCCGTATTGCCGGTTTCCACCTGCGTCCGTACATCTTTTACCATTTTATATGGATGCAAAACATAATTTCTAATTTGATTCCCCCACGATGCCGGCTTGTATTCCCCTTTCATCTTTCGCTCTGCAACTATCCTTTCTTCTTCCTGTTTTGCCAGAAGCTTTGCCTTGAGTAATTTGAGCGCATATTCCCTATTCTGATTTTGATAGCGCTCGGTCTGGCAAGTGACAACTATTCCCGTAGGTTTATGCTTCAACCTCACTGCACTTGAAACTTTCTGTACATTTTGTCCACCATGAGAAGACGCTCGATAGAAATCCCACTCCAGATCATCTTCATTAATTTTTAGAATTTGATCATCATCAACCTGTGGCAACACCTCAACAAGAGCAAAAGATGTTTGTCTTAAATTATTTGCGTTGAAAGGAGAAAGCCTGACAAGTCTATGTGTACCATTTTCATTTTTCAAATAACCGTACGCGTATTCTCCTTCGACTAGAAAATCGATGTATTTTATTCCGGCTTCCTCCCCGCTTGCCTGATCTATGATTTCAAATTTCCATCCACGCCTTTCAAAATATCGCTGGTACATTCGTTGCAACATCATGGCAAAATCCATCGCATCTACTCCCCCTTGCCCTGCGTGGATACTCACGATTGCGTTACCCTTATCCAATGGACCCGACAAGTACAAATATACCTCTATATCTTTGAGTGGCTCTTCGAGTTCATCATACTCTTCCACTTCAACCAATTCTTTAATTTTCTTATAGCTTTCAATTTCTTTTTGCAACAAAGATATTTCTTGCATAAGTTTTGTCGCATTTAGACCATCTTTCCAAAATTCGGGATCGACAGAGGCTGCCTCTATCTCCCGAAATCGGCGCTCTTTTTCATCTATATTCAGTTTTGCAAGTACAATCTCTGCTCTTTTCTTTAAATCATCCATATCTTAAGAAATTTCATCATTTAACCATTTTTTAACCTTATCTGTGGTTTTGATAACAGGAATTGCAAAAAGAAGTGGAGTGTCAAAACTGTGCAGTTGATTTACAATTATTTCGATTTCTTCAAATTTTTCGTCAATTGTCTCAAAAAGTACCAATATTTCTGAAGCACTATCTTTTTTCCCTTCCCACCAGAAAGCAGATTCCACAGGCAATTTTTTTGCACATGCAATCAATCTTTGATCAAGAAGTGCAGAAGAAATTCTATCTGCCTCCGCGCTATCTTTACAAGCTAAATAAACAATAATCATTGTGTACCGAATTATAACAGTTATTGTCTTTTTTTCTTCGATTTCAAAGACTCAAGTGTCGTTGCTATAAATACACCTCCGGTTATTAATAAACCGGCAACAATCAGTTGCGGGGTTACTTTTTCTTTGAGAATAGGGATAGCCGTAATTGCGCTAAATAGTGGAGCAAAGTAAAAGAATAAAGAAGAAATATACGCGGAAGTTTTTTTGATACCTATTTGGATGAGCGAGAACATAACGGCCGAGGAAATTACTCCTATCCCCAAAAGGCTGAGATAACCAACGCTTGACACCTGCTGAATTGTAAATTTGCTCCAAAATATATCAATTGGAACAAGGGGCATAAGCACAATCATCGTAATTGCAAAACTGAAAAAACTCGTTGTCGAAGGGCTACTGTCTTGAAGCATTTTTTTTGATAACACGATATATAGCGACCAGCACACCACGGCAATAAGGACGATACCATTCCCAAGAGGGGTACCGAAAGACAACGTATCCATTTTTTGTACCGATTGGAAAATAAGAATTAAAACCCCGATAGCCGACACTACCGCACCAATTATTTTATTCCGGGTAAATTTTTCAGCCAAAAGGTAGTGTGCCAAAATTCCCACAAAAAGAGGCACCATTGTATATAAAATCTGAGAAACAATTATAGATGTGTGTTGAAGACCAATAGCATATAATGTTGCGTTTGCAGTAAATAGCAAACTTACAAATGATAATTGTTTTATATTTTTCCGCGACAAAGTTTTTCTTTGCCGCAAGAAAAATGGAAGAAAAACAGCTGTTGCAATTACAAACCGGCAGAACGTAAATAATACCGGAGGAATTTCATGCGTTCCTATTTTTACAAAAAAGGGAGACAGAGCACCACCAATCAAATTTGCAATAAGTAATAATAAAAGACCGGAAAGCATACAATTTATTTGCAGATCGCATCACAGATCAGGCTTTTTGCGCTGACCGATGCAGTACTTATTCGAGAGAGGTCATCGATGATCTGTTGAATTTTTGGTTGAGATGAAATAATATTTTTTGCGCTAATATTTGAAAGGTCTTCTTTTGCTTTGTCAATAACCTTCTGAACAGACGAGTCATCAGGTAATTCTATTTGAGGCTTGTCGGAACTCTTTTGCCCAAGGACTTGCGAATTATTCTGTGAAAGAAGTGAGATTGCATACAATCCTCCGGCAATAATAAGAATTACGGTAAAAGTGGCGATTACTATCCTCTTCCCACTCCACCGCATAATTACCTCTGCCTCTTCAATTCTATCTTCAACGGCTTCCTCAATTATTTTTCTTCTACTCATAGACCAATGCTTGCTATCAATATTATAGCTCAAGTTGTATACTGTCTGTATGGATATTAAATCACTTCAATTACGAATAAATGAGCTCAACGCAAAAGCAAAACCTCACTATAAATTGTATTCTCAGGAAGAAAAAGAAATTTTAACAAAGACGATAAAACTCAACGAGGAAGTCGGAGAATTATGCAATGATATTCTTTCGGTGTTAAAACTTCAAAGAAAAAGTAAGCTAGAAAGATTTGATAAAAGAAATTTTTACGAAGAGTTTGCCGATGTCATAATTACAACCATGCAGCTTGCTGCTGTTGCAAAAGTAGACATTGAACGCGCACTCAACGACAAACTCAAAAAGATTGAACATCGCTATAATAAAGATCACTAAAAATGTTAATTAGATATTTATATACATTTTTTCTAGCAGTTCTGCTTGTAACATTTGTCGGTGTTGGGATTGCCGCTTTTTACAAATCTCCGCAACGGCCGGAATACCCAATCGAAACAGAACCCATCGTCTACGAACAAAATAAGCTCACATCAGAATCGGCTGAAGTTCAACAAAGACGTATCAAATACGAAAAGGATTCCCGAAATTTTCAAAAGATTGAAGAAGTTTATAACAAAAACGTTTCTACTATAGCGATAGTTGCTGCACTTTTTATCCTTGTAGTCAGCATAACTCTTCTTAACAAAATACTATATCTTTCTGATGGTTTACTGCTTGGCGGAGTATTTACGCTTATTTATTCTGTCATCCGCGGTTTTAGCGCCGGGGACGAGATGTTCAGGTTTGTAGTCGTCTCAATAGGCCTTGCCGTCGCAGTATTTTTAGGATATTGGAAATTTGTCCGCACGCAAAAGAAAAAATAACTATACTATTTTTTTCAACTTCTCAAAATCAGTCAGCAACAACTGCTTCATTTTTTTAAACCGTAGAGCCGCAGCAGGATGGACCGTAACAAAATATTTCCGGCCGTGATCCTCCACTATTTCCCCATGTCTTAAAACGACTGAAATATTTTGTTTGAGAACCGCAAGTGCGGCAACCCGTCCGAGAAGAACAATGATTTTCGGGTTGATTATTTCAACCTGCTTGTCAAAATGTGTTTTCCCGTGATTTATATCAGAAGGCTTAGGAGTTATATAGTCGGGAAGATATTTTACCGGACTTGTTATATAAACATTCTTCTCCAATAACCCCGCCTCATTGATAAGACTCCTGAGTAGTTTTCCCGATCTTCCGATAAATGGCCTTCCCGTAGCGGCCTCCGTTCTTCCTGGAGCCTCACCAACAAAAAGTATTTCGGCATCTGGATTTCCCTCCCCGGGCACTGCCATACCGCTTTTACCGGCTTTACACTCCTTACATTTCTCAATATCTTGAGCAATTTTGTCCAATTCTTTTTGTTTGTCCATAGAAATAATTATCGAATCTACTTATTATATACGGAAAAAATTATCTGGAAGTCTTTGTTTCTTTGATATCAGTATGCAACTCCTTTTTTATATCCTCAGCTGCCTTTCTGATTTTCGCCTCAATATTATCGACTTTCTCGTTCACAAAATTCCAGATCAGATCGTGGTCGTCAGAATCGAGATGACTGAGAAATATTTTTTTATCTTCTTCCGATAACTCCGAAAGTACTGCATCAAGAACAGTATGATGAACAGTTTCATCAATAAGTCTTTCCACTTCCTCACGCTGATGCTCTGTCATATCCAATTCATTGAGCGCAGGATGCAATGATTCAATATCTACAAGATGGCTAAAAAAATGTTTTTTCATTTTACTTTATCTCTTTTGGATCAATTGGACCCAATGGAATTTTATCTTCCGGATCGTCAATAAAAAAGTATAGCACCTTTCCCTTTGCTTTCCCGTCTACTCTCTCAAGGTGCTTCATAACTTCGGGTGATCCACCCAATTGTTTGTTAGTCCAAACTGCCGGACCGGCATCGCCGATAACTGCGACAACAGCACGGCCGGTGTTAGGATTAAAAACGAGCATTTTTCTGTATTTAAAGAAATTTACGTAATCGCGTGTTCTATCAGTGTAATCCGACACCAGAAAAGTTTGTACCGCAATATAATATTTTTCCCTATCTATTTCCTTTTGTGATAATTCGCTTTTTGATGCGGCAAAATACCCGAATGCCCCTCTCCCCGGAGCCATTCCGGATGAATAATATTGCGCACTATCATTTTCATTTGCAAAATGACTCTCCATTGTATCACCGGGATAACGCATAAGATGCTGCTCTGCCCCGATGTATCCATAGGTGTGAACGAGCCGCATCCCATTAATCTCCGGTTTTACCGAAAAATCATAATATTTGCTAAGTATTTCGGCAACCTTTTCCTCCTGCTGCGGATTAAAAGAAGAAATATCTTCCGGCAGGTATTCCTTCACATCCGCAACAACAAAAAGGTTGTCCGGAACATCCAAAAATGTCTGATTTGCAGAAGTACTACTGGGTAGGGGCAAAAGTTGAACTGCTGGTGAGGATAGTAACAATACGCTCCCCATAGCACCGGCTGCTAATTGCTTGGTGTTGTTTATTGCCCAATCAAATGCGTCTTTGTGCCGCGAGACAAGTTTTTCCCGAAGGCTTTGATTGCGACTCTCAAGTTTTTTCTTGAGCCCATTAAAATGTGCGTTATTATCCACAGTTAGCTTTTAAATCCACCCTTTCACCGCCAGTACTTAGGGTAGAACAAGTTTTGGGGTCGGTGTTGGAGTCAGTGTAGGAGTTGGTAGCGATGTAGGAGTTGCATTATATATCGGCATCTCGGTAGGAGTTGCCGTTGGAATTATTTGAGTATTTGTTGTTAATGTGTAACTCCCACTTTGAGTTCGTAATAAAATATCCTTACGGTCTTTGTCTGATTTCACGGCGGCTCTTGAAAGGCTTACATAACCATTTCCGGAAGCCATAACCCTCAATGTCAATGAATAAACTGTGCAGTTGTTCGAAGATCCATTCAAGATAGTTCCTGAGAAAGAAGGGTTTGATGTGGAAGGTGTTTTTCTCTGGTTATAAGTAAATTGACACCCCCCCGATTCCGGCGGGGTTATGATGATTGATTCAATTTGTAGATTACTCGAAAGTATGACATCGGCTTGGGCTGCACCAAATGATTGTCCTCCTCCATCAATTCCAAAACTCACTACGAATTGCTGGCCAATACCGTAATTGCCGGTCTCAGGAGAAACGCTCATTACTGCTGTCGGTTTTGGAGTTGCCGCCCGCTGGCGGATATCCAGTATCCCGGAAGTTAATAATCTAATCGTAAAAACACTCACTATTACAACGAATAAAATTGTAAACGGAATAAAAAATCTTGAAGAAGTAAATTCTTTGATTTTTTTTGAGAACCTTTTTCTTTTTACTTCACGCACCATACTATTTAAGGCTATTAGATTAGATCGGGGTTGTCAAGCGAGGTGGAGTGCAATGCCTGCGCAGGCTACATTTTGCTGCGATTTGAAGGAACCGGATATATTGGTCTTTTTACCGGCACATATGCTTTTTTTGGAAATGCCTGACCGGGAAACCAATTAATATCTTCAAAGAATTTCTTGAACCAATTAGATATTTTATTGTGTAATAGTTTCACTTTTGATAGAAAAATCTAAGAATTAAATAAGAGAATAACATCAAGAAACAACAATGAATACCATACACCCTTATGAATGACCTGTCAAATTTAGGCTCAAATATTAATCTGCAAGCGGAGTGATCTTTTCCGAGATGAGGCGGGATATTATGTGGTTTGTTCTACTATTCCAATGGCTGTCCAATAGATAATAATACTGC
>CAZPUU010000011.1:0-13356 GCA_964589835.1 uncultured Gammaproteobacteria bacterium | reverse complement strand
TCTTTTCCCTTGTAAGTTGAAGGCCACTATCTGTAGCCGGAATTTGCGATTGGGTAGTAAATAAATACCCGTTTTTTGGATCATATATATATCCACCCTTACCAAATATGTCCGCGAGTTGAACCCGGTCAAGCACTATATTCAAAAGATTCCTATATAATTGAAAACCCGCGAGCCTAACAGCGGAAAAGCGCTTAACATAGTTTTTGATAAGCGAATAGTCCGTATGTAAAAGACGGTCTTTACTATCAATAATTCGCCAATCAGCAACTGACCATGGCTTGAAAGTTAATAACTCAGACGAATTGACGAGGGATGTGAGATTTGTTTTTTCAATAAGTTCTTCGTAAGTACCGAGTATCAAAACGTTTTTTGGAGGATTTCTAACAAATCTTTCATCCTGCCAAAATTGCTGCAATACCGATTTTGCGTAGGTATATGCATTAATTTTATACTGTTTCTTAAGTATAGACGACACAATATTGTCTTGTGTCTCTGACGCGCCTGCGACCTGTGAGGTACCAAGAATAACGATATCAAGGTCTGTGAGGTCGGCATTTGGTAAATTTCTAAAACCATATTCGTCAGTAATAAATTCCTGCTTAAATTGCTCTTCCTTTGATGGCATAAAATAAATGCTGCGAGTCCAATCGTATGTCGTGTTAAATACCACATTTTGCATAGGCTTAAGGGGAATCGTACCAACGTTGAGACTATCATCATTCACAACATATTCCCATGGACGCCAAAAGAACGTTTTTTTATCGACTACATGTGGGAATATATTCTCAATCAGTGAAATAGCCAACCAGATGATAAGTATAGAAACCTGTAAAAAATTTTTCATAAACAATTAAAACTGGTTATAGATAAAAAAGGTATCAACTTTCAAAACAGCAAAACAAAGTGATATTAGAAAAAGAATTAGCAACGGAATAATGTGAACTATTTTAGGTGTAATCTTATGAAGATACTCCTCTTTTACAAAAAAACTGATGACAAAGGCCGCCAATAACGATGGCACCGTATACAAGAATATATTTTGAGTGACCGATGAAAACGGCGAAATATCCATTGAGAATATATTGCCCAACATTTGTTGAATATCTCGCATATTCGTAAATCTAAATAATATCCATCCGAAAGTAACCAGTGTAAAGGTAAAAGCAATTTTTAAATTATCAGGAATATGTATTACAAATCTTCTATTTCCTGAGTACCTCTCGATGGCAAGATAGATTCCATGAAGCGCTCCCCATGCAACAAAATTCCAACTTGCTCCATGCCACAATCCGGCAATCAACATCACTACAATCAAATTGCTGTAGGTTCTCAATCGCCCTTTTCTATTTCCACCTAACGGAATATATAAATAATCGCGAATCCAAAATGAAAGCGTTATATTCCATCTCCTCCAAAAATCAGTAATACTTCTGGCTTGATATGGTGCATTAAAATTATATGGAAAAGTAAAACCAAGTAATTTTGCAACTCCAACCGCCATCAATGAATAACCTAAGAAATCAAAATATATTCGGAAGGAAAAATATAAGATAGTGGCTAAAGACTCGATTGAATTCAGGCCGGATCGATTAATGAGGTAATCTTCCAACACAAATAACTGATCCGCTATTAAAATTTTATAAGCAAATCCAATAACAAATATTTTAGTTCCTTCAAAAATGGTAGAACTATTTAGAACCCTACTTTTTAACTCGTCCTTTATTTGAGAATATCTAACGATCGGACCGGAAATAAGATGTGGAAAGAGAGAGGCATAGGCAGCATAATTAATGAAATTCTTTTCCGGAGAAAATTTTCGTCTATAAATGTCTACAAGATAACTTATTCTCTGGAAAACAATAAAAGATATCCCGACCGGAAGAACTATATCTTTCAGATAATTTTGGAACCCGAGTGTGCCCAAAAAGAAATTAGTATATTTAAAATACCCCAACAGAACGACATTAAGAGATATTCCAATGAACAAATACAGCTTGCTGTAAAATGAATTCTTGCTTTTCGAGATAAATATTCCAAGAAAATAATCGGCAATAAGAGGGATAATTAATATAGGAAGTTGCCAATAGCCGAAAGTTGAATAGAAATAGATACTGGCAATTACAATTGCGACATTTGCAATTTGTGTATTTCTTAAAACGAAATAATACGCACTCCAGAACCAAGGAAAAAAATAAAGCAGAAAGAAGGGATCGATCAACAACATTTAGAATTAACGTATTATATACGATCTGAATGCTGTTGCAAAAATATTTCGGGAAGAAATACTAGTTCGGATAGTGACACTTCTTGAAGTGTCATACTTATAGGTAACCACTAGTGTGCACGAGACGTGTAAGGAATGTAAATCTTGATTTTAGTCCCATTTATTTTCAGGCCTAAATTATTATTCCAATTTCCATTCTTAATCAAAGATCCAAATCGCTCTTTGTCACTTCCTGCTCCACCAGTTAACTTCCATCCACTGCCTGATTTATCATCCTCAAACCAACCTACTACTTTTTCAAATGAATCTTTTGTTGTCCAAGAATATTCATATGAATCACAGACTCGCAAGTTATATGGCTCTTCTTTACAAAGTTCCAATTTTTGCTCGCCCTCATATTTAGAGTTTGGATAAACTGGTATCTCTTTTATATCTACTCTCTTTGATATTTCAATACTCGGGGTTTGTGTAATTGTAATATCGGGTTCTTCAGAGCTTGTATTGGTCGAAACTTCAATTGGTCGAGAGTACCAAACGATAAGAAACAATATTAAAGCAAGTATTCCAATACTTCCCAAAACTATTGGAAGTTTGGATTTTTTCCTTGAAGGCTTTGAAGTTTCTTCCAGTTTTGAAACTCCATGAGTTGTTTCAACTTTTTCTTCCCCTAACCCCACCTCGGGCTTGCTTTCATCAGGCATAGACTAATTTAATAGAAAAATGAAATGAATGTCAAAGGGAAAACTAATTTGGGTAGTGGCACTTTTTATATTTCTTTCCGCTTCCGCACCAACAGGGGTCATTACGTCCCAGTTTTTTTGCTTCTCCAGTTTCTGTCTCTTTTGTTTTCTTCTGCTTCACTTTTTCTACTTTTGCTTTCGCATTATCCTCACCTATTTCCTCAGCCGGCTGATTGGTAGATGCCGCTGAGATATCAACAGTTGGCTGTTCTGTAACAATTTGTACTTTAAATATTCTGGTAACAATGCCATCATCAATCCCGTTGATTAATTTTTCAAACAACGCAAATGCCTGATTTTTATACTCTACCAACGGATCTTTTTGTGAAAACGCCTGCAACCTAATACCAATTCGTAGGTCTTCCATTGCGGTCAAATGATTCATCCACAAATTATCAATAACCTGCAAAGAAACTGCTTTTATTAATTGGTTTGCAATTTCTTTCCCCAAATCATTTTCGCGCTTCTTGAAAATATCCGAAGCCAAGGTTCTTAAGAATTCTTTTTTCTCATCTTTTTCTTCTCTTGATTCAATTTGTTCTAATATGTGCTTCTGTGAATGTGGATCGAGTGGGATTATATTTACAAAATCCTTCAAAATATCCTGATTCATCTCCTCGCCCTGGATAATGTATTGCATCTCAATTGAAGCATCTATTGCATTATTGAGCCTTTCTACAATAAAGGGTTCATGATCCGTACCCTCCAATAGCTCGTGCCTCATTCCGTACACAATTTCACGTTGCTTATTAAGAACATCGTCGTACTCGACGGTATATTTCCTGCTCTCAAAATTGAATCCTTCTACTTTGACCTGTGCCTGAGTAATAACTCTTGTTACAAGACTGTGTGTTAATGGCTGGTCTTCAGGAAAATTAAATCGCGTCATAAGACCTGCTATCTGATCTCCTCCAAAAATCCGCATGAGATCATCTTCAAGAGAAATAATAAAAACAGATTTCCCAGGATCACCTTGCCTTCCCGATCTACCCCTTAGCTGATTATCAATACGCCGTGATTCGTGCTTTTCAGTACCTATCACATACAGTCCACCCAGCTCTATGACGTCATCGTGTTCCTTTTGCCACGCTTTTTGTTCTTTCTCGAATTGCTTTTTGCCGTCTTTTGACTGATAACGGGTCTCGAATTCTGATGGGGGTTGCCCGCCGAGAATGATGTCGACTCCGCGGCCGGCCATATTGGTTGCAACGGTAACAGCTCCTCTTCTCCCTGCATCCTTGATGATCAATGCCTCTCTCATATGGTTCTTTGCATTAAGTACTTCGTGTTTTATTCCCCGCCGCTTCAAAGTCTCGCTCACAATTTCATTGTGTCCGATCGATGTGGTACCCACTAACACCGGTTGACCCTTTTTATAAGCCGCTTCAATTTCATTTACGATCGCGGTTATCTTTGCGCGTTGCGTCTTGAAAATCTGGTCGCTCACATCCTCACGCTGTATTTTTCTATTTGAAGGAATAACGATGACATCAAGCTTATATATTTTGTGGAATTCTTCCGCTTCTGTTGCTGCGGTACCTGTCATTCCTGCCAAAAGATCGTATTTTCTGAAATAATTTTGCAGTGAAACGGTTGCTAACGTTTTTGATTCTTGTTGTATTGTGACGCTTTCTTTTGCCTCGATTGCCTGATGGAGACCTTCGGAAAGTCTTCTTCCCTCAAGTAACCTTCCGGTAAATTCATCAACTAAAATTACTTGATTGTCACGGACAATATAGTCTTTATTTTTCTGATACAAAAGTTTTGCCTTAAGAGCTGCTTCGATGTGATACACCGTATCAAAATCTTTTTCGTAGATATCTTTTACTCCGAACATGGACTCAATCTTTCCGATTCCATGATCCGTTAGATGTACCGTTCTTCTCTTCTCATCCATTTTGTAATCAATCGGCTGCAATTTGTCTATCAAAGAGGAATACTCATAATATTTATTGGAAGGGGTAGCATCCGGCATGGAGATGATGTGGGGAGTGCGCGCTTCATCGATCAAAACAGAATCAACCTCATCGATAATGGCAAAATAGTGCTCTCGCTGGACCAATTGCCCCATAGCAGTTGCCATATTGTCACGCAAATAGTCAAATCCAAATTCTGAATTGATACCGTACACAACATCAGCCTCATACGCTTCTTTTCTGCTTACCGGCTTTAAATGAGTTAATCGGTAATCATTAACCGTGTTGTCCTCATATTCTTTATCAAAAAGATATGATGCATCATTGATGATCGCCCCAACTTTCATTCCCAAAAAGTAAAATACTTCAGCCATCCATCCGGCGTCGCGCCGTGCCAAATAATCATTTACCGTGACCAAATGCACCGGTTTTCCAGTCAATGCGTGCAAATACAGCGCCGGAGTTGCTGACAAGGTTTTTCCTTCTCCGGTCTTTTGCTCTGCAACTTTTCCTTGAGCCAGAACGGTTGCTGCAATCATCTGAACATCATAATGCCGAAGACCCAATGTCCGTTGGGCTGCCTCTCTTACAAGAGCGAATGCCTCGGGAAGAACTAAATATATATTTTCCCCCTGGGCAACTCTTTTTCGAAGTTCTTCTGTTTTTTTAGGAAAATCAGCATCCTTTAATTTCTGAATTTTTTTCTCGAAAGAGTTAATTTCTGCCACAATCGGAAGAAGCTTGTTAATTTCCTTGTCGTTGGAATCGAATAGTTTTGTAATAAAATTTAACATCGTAAATGAGCGTAATTGAGGTTATATTGTACCACAAAAAATGCTCTTATGACTAACTAAAAGAGGGGAAAAATTAAGATTTTGGAAGAATCTTATCAAACCCGGTATAACTTCTCAAAACCTCAGGAACAATAACCGAACCATCTTCTTGCTGGTAATTTTCCAATATTGCAATAAGCGTTCTTCCGATAGCAAATGCCGTTCCATTTAGAATTGAGACATACTTTTTATCTTCGCCATCGTTATATCGGATATTGAGCCTTCTTGCTTGGAAATCACCCGTTGTTGAGGTGGATGTCACTTCGCGGTATTTTTCCTGCGTCGGAATCCACGCTTCTATATCATATTTCCTGACCGCCGGAAAACCTAGATCACCGGTACACATTTTTACCACCTGATACGGTATACCAAGCTGGGTAAATAGCTCCTCCTCAAGCCCTCTTAAAAATTCATGTTCGTTATCATCCTGCCCGTCTGCCACAAAACTCACCATTTCTACTTTGTGAAATTCATGGACCCTGAGTATACCTCTGGTATCTTTCCCGTAACTACCTGCCTCACGCCTAAAAGACGATGAATACGCAACGTATCTCACGGGCAACTTTTTACCGTCAAGTGTTTCATCGCTATGGAGAGGTACGACACTCTGCTCTGCAGTTCCGACTAAAAATTTATCATCCGATGGAACCGCGAACATATCCTCCTCACCGCCTCCCTCCATATATCCCAATGCCTTCATTGTCTCTCTTTTTACCATCGTTGGAGGTATTATGGGGGCGAAACCCTGATCCATAAGTTTTTGCATAGCAAATTGTACGAGAGCCAGCTCTAAAAGTGCTCCTTCATTCTTCAGATAATAATACCGAGCACCGCTTACCTTGGCCGCCCTCCCAACATCAATAATATCCAACAGTTCACCAAGTTCTAAATGATCCTTGGGCTTGAATGAAAATTGCGGAATTTCTCCTACCGTTTTGATAATTTCATTTTCAGTATCATTTTTACCAATCTTGACATCATCTTTTGGAATAGCGGGTATTTGAAGAAGGAGCTCATTTAATTCTGAATCCAAACTATTGAGCTGAGGTTCCAACTCGTCAAGCTTTCCTTTTATTTCCCGTCCGCGGTCGATATTTCTCTCGCGAGCAGCCACATTCCTTTCTGCTCGTAGATTTTGAACTTCAGTACTTATTTGTCTTAATTTTTCATCTACCCCAATGACCTTATGGATATCAATATCAATATTTTTGGAAGCAGCCCCTGTTGCTACTTTTTCCGGATTTTCGCGTATAAATTTTAGGTCGATCATAGGCTCAATTATATATCCTTTTATCTCTTTTCACCATCTAAAAATTTCTTGAATTTATCAAGCGCAATTCTTCGATGAGAAACTTCATTTTTCACCTTGTCTGACATCTGAGCAAACGTCATCTCTTGCCCGTCCGGTATAAATAACGGATCAAAACCCCACCCGCGTTCACCCCGCGATTCGACAGCTATAGTCCCCCAAATAAAACCTGTAAAAAAATGCATAATATTCCCGTCAAAATATCCGATTGTCGCTATGAGTTTTACCTTCCGGTTTGATTCATTGCGCATCATATAAAGAATGAGGTCGTTGCTGATTTGTTGAAGATATTTTATAAATGGCCCCGGAAACCCTTTCCAAATATCAAATTCCAATGATACATCATCTACAAAAACAGGCTTTTTAATTTTTTCATAGGCTTGACGAGCTTTATGCTCCACTATCTCTTCCAAATTCATCGATTGGATTTCATCAAGCTCTTCATCTAAAATTTCTACCGGATGGCTTAATATGAATCGTGCCTCTTCAACTTTCCCTTTATTTCCTGTAGCAAAATATATCTTATCCATTTGAAGCTTGTTTTAATCGTTCTATCACAAACCCCCGGTCAAGACTCTGAAGCAACCAAGCTGCCTTCGGCCCATGATCTTTTCCAAGAAAAGCAGTATAAATTGCCTTAAATGCATCAATTGATCTAATTTCCATCTCTTTGGATTTGTTATAAATTGCTATTTGCAAATCTTCGGCTGAAATTTCATTTTCAAATAAATAAATGAGTGATTCCAAATATTTCTTTTGTTCGAAAGACAATACCGAAATATCAGGCAACTCTTTTTGTACCATGAATTTATCTTTCTCGGGTGCAAATCTTTCCACCCAAACCCGTGCATACTTTGCCCACTCGGAAAGTTCTTGCTTTTTAATCTCTTCTTCCATGTTGGGCATTTGTACCCACTGAGTTAGAGTAAGAAATCGAATACTCGGGGGTCTTTTTATCTCGCCGACCTGTGATAACTCAAAAATTCGCGCATAATCATTTTCTTCTTTATTGAAATAGGCTTCGGAATTCTGTTGATACTCATCAAATAATGACGGGATCGTATCGCTTTGGTTAGGATCAAAATTGATTGCCTGTGACATTTTTGTCCGTACCATTAAAAAACGCAAAATCTCCGGCGGCAAAATCTCAAGCATTTCTGCAGCAGATGATCCGAGACCTTTTGAGGAAGACATCTTTTTTCCTCCCACCAAGAAGAATTCATATGGAATAGGATAAGGAACGGGATACCCGAAAATCCGCTCACAAATAATACTTGTAAGGTCGTGCGAACCACCGCGGCTCATATGATCCTTTCCCGCCCCCTCTACAGTGATCCCAAGTGCTTTCCACTTGGCACTCCATTCTATTTTCCATGGTAATTTACCTCTTATTTCATTTTCATCACTAAATGGATTAGCTCTTCCCTCAAACCCACACCCCTGTGTCCACTCTAGCTTATCTTTATGGCATATAAAACCAACTTCCTGTCCATCCCATTCGGTTACTTGTGTTGTAGATACTTTTCCACAACTTGTACAATAAATTTGGAATGGATACCACTTATCGCTAAGTTTATTTGAATACATCTCTTCGTAAATTTTCTTTATTTCGTCACGCCTATCAAGACAGAGGCGGATCAAATCATTCATTTTTCCACTCTTATAAAGATCGGTTGACCAGAGTATTTCAGGATGGCAACCGATTGAAGTAAAAACTTTCATGAAGTCTTGTGCATAATAATCAGCATAATTTGCATACCCCTCAACGGGAGAAGGAACCTTAAAAAGCGGCATGCCTAAGTACTGAGCGTATTTTTCCTGATCAAGATAGACAGGAAGACCATCCATTGGATCATGATTGTCAAATATATAGGTATATTTCGCATTTACCCCTCTGTCTTTTAATGCACGGTAAGCGAGGTCGTGTATTACCACACCACGAAGAGCACCGACATGTATCTTTCCAGATGGTGTCTTCATATCATCAACCCATTCGAGTTTAAATTTTCGGTTTTTTAATTCCTCAGCAATTTTATCGGCCCAGAACATATAGCAAATTATACAACAATTATCGGTTCAAAATAGTTTCCATCATGTTTAACAGGTGGAGAACATTGTTATTCCAAATTCTTACAGCACCGGGTGTTCCTTCGATCGATGCAATTTTTCCATATCTAACACGCTCAAATGAAACAGTGCCACAATTAAATCTGAGGTCTGGTTGCATCCATATAAAATCAGGTGCAGTCTCAGCATGATCGTCTAGAAAAATACCAACCCCTTCTCTCATAAAGCGTATTCCCTCTTTTTCATATTCTGGGTTACACTGCATATCCATCTGCAAATCATATATTGCATTTCTCATATCAGCAAATCCATTTGATTGTCCGGCATCTTGACATCTTTCCATATGTACTTTCACCTCCTCAAGCCACAAAAAAACCCCTCTTTTGAGGGGTTCGCGCAATACACTAAAAACCCCTCTATGGAGTGGTCTTGGATGTATTATTTACAGCAAAAAATTTCATAATTAGTTAATTTCAACAACGTGATAAAGAATTTTACCGGCCGGAGCTTCTACTTCAATTTTATCGTTCAATGCTCTTCCGATCAATGCTTTTCCGAGAGGTGATTCGTGAGATATCTTTTTTTCTTGTGGATCTGCCTCCCACTCCCCTACCAGCTCGAAATACTCTTTCTTCCCGTTCACGGTAACCGTAACTTTTGATCCTAATTTTACATTTGAGTGTCCTTTTGAAGATTTTTCCTCTTCGATAATTTCAACTCTCTTGAACATATCGGCAAGTTCTTCTGTTCTTCCATCAATTAAAGAAAGTTCCTCGCGCGCAGCAGTGTATTCTGAATTTTCAGAAAGATCACCCATCGCCCGTGCCTGAGATACCCGCTCCAGAACCTGCGGTCTTTTAACTTTCTCGAGGTCATGTAACTCATTCTTGAGCTCTTCAAGACCTTGTTTTGTTACGAATATTTTTTTCTTTGTATCCATATAGTTAAAAAAAAATCCCCTCAAGAACTCGAGTGGGAGAATTAATAACTTGCTCTGGTGGTACTATACACAATTGACAAAAACATGTCAATATCCTGGAGTTTTAGTTCAAAATTCGAATTTTTTTCTCATCAAGATAAAATCGCGCCTCGTCTTTATCTACCCATAGGTTCTCTTCGTAAATACGTGAGTATCTTTCGTATCGAAGATCAAACATATCCATAACGATCGTTGACCTATCAATTGGGTGAAAAAATGCTTTATTATGCCCTACCTCTTCTATGGTTTTAGATTTTTTCATATACAAATATTGCAAACCAAATACGATTTTTTCAACCGGTGCTACCATTTTTAGAGCAACTCGCATTCCAAAACTTTGTTTTCCAAGTAATCCTCTAGTAAGTGAAATATTGTAAATATAGTTCTTTATCCATTTATTTTTGCTAAGAAAATATGCATATATACTTCCTCTATCAAAAAGTGTTTTCAGTTGAACAATTTCATGTGCCGTATACTCATCTCTTCGCTTTTTTGCAAATTTTAACTTCCCCATTTCCATAAACATATTTGGACAAATTTTGTCTGTTATGTTTCTCTCATTCTTATTTCTTTTTTGGCGGAGGAAGAATAGCATGGTCACAACTGCAAGTCTACTCATCCATAACGTACCTTTTTTTGTAATAAAAAAAAGATCAATATCATCTGTTGCAGCAGCATTGTTCATCGACAGGCTGCCGCTAATTCCAATATATTCTATTGTCGGAATCATTGAGAGAAGTTTACTTACAATAATTGCCTTCGCATATTTTTTAACACTAATAACAGAACGCTCACTTCTTTTTTGAGTTATTTCTTGCCTTCCCAACAAGTAATAATAACCATTTGAGACTTGAATAATAGGGATCGATTGAATAATTTCCAAAAAATCCTCGTTGGTACAATCGATTTTGCAACAAAGGTACTTCTTTATTTCATGAAGAGTTAGTGGATAATCGAATACGTCAAAGTAAGAAAGCGTTCTTATTATGCATGCGTCCATATCTAATATCGCGAGAGGACTTGAGCAACACCCTGTGAAAGGGTGTCTACGGCACTTTGGACAGAAGTATTATTATTTATTGATCGTACCGCATTCCCCAAATACACATTCATCTGGGAGATCATGCCGGACTCTCCATCGTATGTGTCTGATGAAAAGAATGTTGATTGCGCATCATCCGCCTGCGAAACAAAAGGATACACCAAACTGTTGGAAGATAAAAGGGGCGCCATTGATTTACGCGGGTATAACGTACCAAAGAGTCTAACTTTTGACTGAGTTTGATATAGTTTTTGTAAAACTTCAGGTGTTGAGAGGTATGACAAGAATTCAAAAGCCTCCTTTGAATTCTTGGATCTGGCGCTTATTCCCTCTGCCCAATAGCTGGAAACCGTATTCTTCCTCCCGGCAAGAGTTGGCACAGGGACAACCTGAAACTGTAAATTTGGATTAAGAGCTTTTATTGTAAATATATCCCATGAATATCCAAAATATAACGCCAGATTTCCTTTTGCGAAAGCGAGAGTTGAATTATCCAAGGTCTCATCCCAGACGGCCTTTTCTCCTTCGGCAAAACTGGTGTAAAACTGCAGGGCATCATTTGCATTATCCTTTGTCTCTCCTCCAAGATCTTCAAGAACCGCCCTATTTTGTAACAGCAAAAAAGCAATAATGTCTGATGCATGAGAAATATTATCAAAAGTACCAAGACTTATACTTGGGGTAATAATTTTTCCGGTTTGATCCTTTACAACCAGCTCGGGTGCATACTTAAGATAAATATCATTCCAGTCTGTGGGAATCGGCAAGCCTTTTTGTGTTAAAAGGTCAGTATTCACATACATCGACAACGTATCAACCCCCAACGGAATTCCATAGTAAGCACCATCTATCTTCAGGTCTCTTTCAACGGTCTTGTAATAGTCTGTATCAAGCTTTGTATCTGTCACAACTTCTTGGGGAAATGGAAGCAGAAAATCTTTAAGTTGCAGTCCCCAACTGCTATGGAAACGTATGATGTCCGGACCGGTATTATTATTGATTCTTGTTGTAAGCCGTTCTATATATTGTCCAAGACCCTTGATGTCTTGTTTTTCATATTGTATTTTTATATTTGGATGTGTCCGCTCAAAATCAGATATTACGGGCTGCATGATTGTATTGTCATCCCATAACCCCCAGTATTTAAGCGTTACTTCTTTCGGTTCTTTCGATCCCTGAATACGGCCGATAAGCATTATTCCCCCAACTGCAAGTACAACCAGAACAATCAAACCGATAAACAAAAATAATATTTTTTTTATCTTTGAGCCGCCATTCTGACTATTCCCGTAGTATGGGTCTACCGGTTGAGGCACAGCCGCTGGGGTATTTGGAGTTGGAGCCTGTTGGGGCATTTTAGGATCCATAATTTGTTATTTTTGAGTATAATAGAATAACCGGTGTTAGAATATATACTCTTCATACTCTAATTTGTAACTCTTTAGTTACAGATTGAGCTTAAAAGAGTCATTACCCGACTACATTAACATGTAAAAGGGGTATGAATTCTTATAGTAGTATACTAACATCTTTGCTTGCTTTAAAGATATCATGCTCAAACCAACAAATACAATTATTACAAGAACCAGACTTACACGCATAGCAAAAAAGGCTCATCACTACTCAAAGGGTCCATTTTGGTTCTTGGTAGGCTTCGGAATTGCCGGCATCACAATTATCTCCATATGCATAATAGTTTTTCAGAATGCATATAAAGAAAAGGTAATTCCGGGTGTATATATCGACAATCTTGCTGTGGGAGAAAAAAATAGAGGTGAGATTGAAAATATTTATGAAAACAAAAACAAACTTATTGAAAATTCTACATTTACTTTTATGTTTGAAGGCCTTACCGCAACAGCTTCTGCCAAGCAACTTAAAATTGGATACGACTCCAAATTAATTGCTGAGCAAGCACTAGTGTTAGGAAAATCAAAAAATCTTCTTACCAATATATTCATTGTAGTTAATTCCTACGTGAGCGGTACGACACTCCATGCACCGTACACATTTAACGAGGAAGCATTTGCCGACCTTCTCAAGCCACTACAAGAAAAGGCTTACAAGGCGCCTGTTGACGCCCAATTTATTATTGAAAATAATCGCGTTACAACATTCAAAAGTTCCCAAGACGGGATTCAGCTGGACATAGCAAAAGCACAAAAATTTATGAGAGACAGTCTAAGAAATGCAGTTAAAGATGAAAAAACACAAAATTTCACTTTTAAAATTCCTGCAATTAC
>CAZPUU010000010.1:19556-25384 GCA_964589835.1 uncultured Gammaproteobacteria bacterium | reverse complement strand
TCACCAAAAAGATCAACCAATTTCTGCCTGACATACATTACAAAATGGGGAGCTTTTATCGCCTGTGTTTTTTGCTCTCCAAATTCGAATTTCTTTATCTCATCAAGCGCAGCTTCTTCTTGTTTTTTTGAAATATATCCTTCCTCCCGCATGCGGCGCAGTACCGCCTCGGACCTTCCAATATATGCTTTTTCTTTATTTATATACGGAGAATAATACGATGGCAGCTGGGGAAGACCCGCCAAAAATGCACTTTGTGCAAGCGTGAGATCTTTTGCATGCTTGTTAAAATAGAGGTCGGAGGCCGCTTCAATACCAACAGCAGTGCCCCCGTACGGAATGTTATTCAGATACATCTCAAGAATCTGGTCTTTTGAGTAGCGCGAATCGACTTGGATCGCCAGAATGAGTTCTTTTAGTTTACGGCTCGCAGTACGCTCGGATGATAAAAGCGTGTTTTTAACTAGTTGCTGAGTGATGGTTGACCCTCCTGTTGCCCGCCTTTTAAAAATGGGGTCAAGGACAAGTCCGCGGAACATTCCCATTATAGAAAACCCTTTATTGGTATAAAAATCCTTGTCTTCAATAGAGATAGTTGCATGCCTGACATTCTCCGGGATTTGATCCAGACCCACATAAATTCGGTTGTAGTCTTTATAGAAAGAGTAGAGGAGCTTGTCTTTTCTGTCCAAAATCCTGGTCGAATCCTTGATATCTCCGTTTGCCAATTTTCCGGGAGTCGGAAGATCACGGCTGACCCACAATACATACAAAAATCCGATAACAATGATTCCAATAAGCCCGAAAAAAACGTACTTGGCAAGATTTCCCGTTCTGAAAAATCTTCTGATTGAGTGCAAATTTACTGGGCCTTTTTGTCGTCTTGTGGCAGAAGTTCTGCGCAGTCTGCTGTAATACTGCATAAAGTTTATTATACTATATAATACAATTATGGACGAAATTGCGAGCATATTAACCCGCGGTGTAGCTAATATTATCCCTTCGAAAGAGCTTTTGGAAAAAGAGTTAAAATCCGGAAAAAAGCTTAATATATACCTTGGAATTGATCCTACAGCTGTAAATATACACCTTGGCCATGCAGTGGTACTCAGAAAACTACAGTCATTTGCAGATCTTGGTCACAATGTCACATTTCTTGTTGGAGATTTTACAGCTCTTATTGGGGATACATCCGACAAAGAAAGCGAACGCCCGCAGCTAACCCATGAACAAATACAAGAAAACCTGCAAACCTATAAATCCCAAGCGGAAAAAGTATTGGACTTTTCTAAGATCCAAATCAAATTTAACAGTGAATGGCTATCCGAATTAAAATTTTCGGATATCGTAAAACTTACTCAACACTTTACGCTTGGAGACTTTATATCCCGGGAACTTATTAAAAAAAGACTCGGTTCTGGAGGGAAAATTGGCCTTCACGAAGTCTTATATCCTGTAATGCAAGGGTATGACAGTTATCATTTAAATACAGATATTCAGCTGGGAGGGACAGACCAAACTTTTAATATGCAGGCAGGAAGAACGTTAGTGAAAGATTTTAACAACAAAGAAAGTTTTGTTGTAACCAATGTTTTTCTCTCCGGAACTGATGGACGGAAGATGAGCAAGACGTGGGGTAATGCGATTTGGCTGACTGATTCCCATGAACAAATGTATGGAAAAATAATGTCTCTGAGAGACGATCTTATCGTCGAATATTTCACTCTCGCGACCGATACCCCAATAGATGAAATTCACAAGATTGAGGAAATAATAAAGAGTGGTGAAAATCCAATGAGCTTAAAAAAACAATTGGCGGCAAAAATTGTTGAGATGTATCATGGTCACGACAAAGCCCTCGAAGCAGAGGAGGGTTTTGTAAATGTTGTGCAACACAAAGAGATACCCAAAGACATCGAGGAGATGCAAGTATCATCAAATCTTCCTTTATCAAAATTTATTATCGAAAAAGGACTTGTTGAATCTATGTCTGAGTGGAAAAGGTTGGTCGAGCAAAACGGTATAACTGTTGATGAAAAAAAGATCGATAGTCCGTTTGTAAATACAAACGATATTGCAAACGATTCAATCTTGAAAATCGGAAAAAGAAAATATGTTAGAATAAAAAAATCAGAAAATAAATAACATTTTCTTACCTCTTTGATTATTTATGGATGCAATTAGAAAACACAAATGGATTATGAGAGTACTTATGATAGCCGTAAGTTTTGCCATGATCGCTTCCATCATTCTTCCCTACATACTGAGATAATGGATTTACAAACACCGGTGAAAGAGGCGGGACTTTCCTACCGGCTTAAATCAACCGCCCTTCAGAGACTCGGAATTACAACCATCGAAGATCTTCTACTTCATCTTCCATTCAGGTACGAAGACTACACCAATGCTGTTGCGATAAGAAATTTAAAGATCGGTGAACAGTCTGTTATCCGGGGTACGGTTGTTGATATCAAAAATCAATTTACGAGAAGAGGGTTTGCTCTGCAAAAAGCAACAGTAACCGATGGAACAAAAGAGGTTACTTGCTCATGGTTCAACCAATCTTATATCACCAAAATAATTCACCCCGGAGATAAAATCGGACTGGTGGGAAAACTTGATTTTTTCGGAAAAAAACCCACATTCCAGGTCAAAGATTACGAGGTTCTTGGCAATTCGAACGGAATTCATATAAACGGGTTTGTTCCTATATATAGTGAGACGAAAGGGATATCTTCAAAATGGATGCGTAACAGAATTTTTGATTTACTACAAAATCCCGAATTACATCTGGAAGAATATCTTCCCGAGACGACCCGCAAAAAATTAGGGTTTGCCGATTTTTTGACCACGCTTAAAACATGCCATTTCCCGCCGGACCTTGCCTCTGCCCAAAAAGCCTACGATAGACTCGCTTTTGATGAATTACTTGTTACCCACCTTGCTGCAATAAAGAGAAAAAACGAGTGGAACAAAAAAAATAAAGGAATCCCTTTTGAAATGGCCAAATTCAAATCTCAAATATCAACATTTATTGATTCTCTTCCTTTTATTTTAACCTCCGGGCAAAAAGAGGCGGTTGACGATATCAAGAAAGATTTACAAAACGAAACGCCCATGAACAGACTACTTGAGGGGGATGTGGGAAGTGGAAAAACCGTTGTTGCCTCAATTGCCATGTATCTTTCTCATCTCAACGGTTATCAATCTGTACTTATGGCACCGACAGAAATCCTCGCAAATCAACACTTCAAAACAATTCAAGCGTTATTTGAGCCTCTTGGAATATCTGTTGGACTCCTCACTGGAGCAAGCAAAAATCATGATAAGGACTCGCAGTTTCAAATCCTTATCGGAACACACGCACTTATTCAGAAAAATGTAGATTTTGAAAAATTGGGTCTTGTGGTAATCGACGAACAACAGCGTTTCGGAGTAGAGCAGAGGTCACTTTTAAGAGAAAAGGGTAAAAATCCTCATTTTCTGACAATGACAGCAACTCCCATCCCTCGAACAATTTTGCTGGCCATGTATAAGGACCTTGAGCTTTCGTATTTGAAGGAATTGCCGAAGGGAAGACAATTAATCAAAACGTGGCTCGTTCCTGCTGAAAAGCGGGAAAAGGGATATTCATGGATCAAAGAGCAAATTATCAACAGCAAGTATCATGACCAAGCATTTATTGTCTGTCCATTTATCGAAGAGTCGGAAAATATGGACACCGTAAAGGCTGCAAAAGTTGAATTCGAACGGCTCCAGAAAGAAGATCTAAAAGATCTGAAGCTGGGGCTTTTACACGGAAAAATGAAATCCAAAGAAAAGGATGAGGTGCTCACGAAATTTAAGAACAAAGAATATCACGTGTTGGTTTCAACTCCGGTCGTTGAAGTCGGAATTGATATTCCCGATGCAACAATCATGGTAATAGAGGCAGCAGAACGGTTCGGTCTTGCCCAGTTGCATCAGTTGAGGGGTAGGGTAGGTAGAGGGCAAAAACAATCGTACTGTTTATTATTTACCGATTCGAATACTCAAGACGCCCGGGACCGATTAAAAAGCTTGGAAACAACTCACTCAGGATTTGAGTTGGCAGAATTAGATTTAAAACTCAGAGGTGGAGGAGATCTTTTTGGTACCCGCCAACACGGGATCGCCGGCCTTCGAATAGCCGATTTTCGGAATTTTGAGCTGGTGGAAAAGGCAAAAAAGGAGGCAGACGAGCTTTTTTCAAAACTGGAGAGCAATGAGCCACTTTCCAAAAAAGTTGATACAATAAATCTCAAACTCATAAGTCCCGACTAAAAAAATATCCTTTTTCGGACAATTCTGGGCACTAAATATTAATCTTGCACCTGAGCCTCAAATTAGGTATAATATCCTCTGTGCCTGATAGCGGTCTTTGCTGTCGGTTGCAAAATATATGCCACAAGAACCAAAAAGAAGACATTCCCGCCAGAGGAAAGGCAAAAGACGAAGCAGCATTTCGCTCGCGCCTGAGACTGCAACAGTTTGTAAAAACTGCGGATCTGTTGTTGTTCCTCACACCATATGCAAAGCTTGTGGATATTACAAAGGCAAGCAGGTTCTCTCCAAATAGTTCATGAAAACGGCTGCCGACCCTCGTCATAAAAAACGGCAAGAAGTTGTCCAGCTTCTCTTTTCGTATAGCTTCCTCGAGCAACGAATTTCAGATCCAAAAGCACAAGAAATCATAAATCATTTCGAAGAACTAGATAAAGTTATTGCGGAGGTTGCACCGGAGTTTCCGATCGAAAAAATCAACAAAGTAGATCTTGCGATTTTACGTCTTGCAATTTATGAGTTACAATTTGAAAAGAAAACTCCACCAAAAGTTATTATCGATGAAGCAATAGAGCTTGGAAAAGAATTCGGGGGCGAAGCATCTCCCGGTTTTATCAATGGAGCGCTCGGAAAATTCCTAAAAGAACAATGAGTTTACAAATACCAGTATTTGAAAATCAAGAATTAAGAAGTCTTGCGTTTACGCACCGGTCGTACCTCAATGAGAACAAGCAGGTACCGGAATCGAATGAGAGACTTGAGTTTTTGGGCGACAGCATTCTTTCCTTTGTCGTATCGAGCTCAATTTATGAACAGTATCCCCATTTAAAAGAAGGGGAACTTACGAGTCTCCGCTCGGTTCTTACCAACACTCAAACCCTTTATCTTGTGTCTCAGTCTTTAGAACTCGGCAATGAGCTCATGATGTCCAAAGGAGAAGAAGAAAGCGGAGGAAGAATCAACAAAACCATTCTTGCCAATACCTATGAAGCCGTTGTAGGGGCGCTTTTTCTCGACGGCGGAATAGAAAAGGCACGCGCATTTATTACCGCGACGATTATAGATAATCAAGATAAGTATGTCGAAACACAAGGTCTTAAGGATCCGAAAAGCAAACTGCAGGAATTCATGCAGGAAAAGTACAAAGTTTCCCCCGATTACCGGATCGTAGATGAAAAGGGACCCGATCACTACAAAGAGTATACCTCGGCAGTATATTTAAATGGGGAAATTGTCGCTCAAGGAAGTGGCCGCTCCAAGCAAGATGCGGAAAAAGACGCTGCTCAAAAGGCGTTGGAACGCCTTGCCGGTACGATTCACTAATACTTGCGAATCCGCCTCAAAAATAGTACAATACTTTGATGCGGATAATCACGTTGGGATTTTCTGCGTAATAAAACTATGTTAGTAATAAGATTTACAAGAACTGGAAAAAAAGGAGAACGCAAATTTCGGCTCGTCGTGAAAGAAAAGAGGAGCAAGCGGGACGGTAAACCGGTTGATTTGCTTGGGTTTTACGAAAAAAC
>CAZPUU010000010.1:16013-19456 GCA_964589835.1 uncultured Gammaproteobacteria bacterium | reverse complement strand
ATAGGAAAAGGCGGAAAAGTTATAAATGCCATGAAACAAATCGTAAAAATTCAAGCTATTAAAGAAAATAAAAGAGTAGAAATCAACGTAGAAGAAGCTTAATAGATTGTTCAGTTGGCATATCATTGTTTAGTAGCAATGTAAGCGCAATACAACAATTACCCCATGAAAATCTCTGTCATTACACTTTTTCCGGAAGTATTTGAAAATATAATCAATAGTTCGATCTTAAAAAGAGCTCAAGAAAAAGGCCTCGTTGAATTTAACATCATCAATCACAGAAACTTTGGAATTGGCAAACACAAAATAGTTGATGATAGACCATATGGCGGAGGAGCCGGAATGGTATTAAAACCTGATGTTTTACTGGATGCCATTAATTCCGCAAAAAAGGGTATTGAGGGAGAGATTGTCGTTCTTATGGAGCCGCAGGGGGAAGTATACAATCAGCAAATTGCCGAAGACTTCGTTTCGCTTTCCCATATCATTCTTGTTTGTGGACACTACGAGGGATTTGATGAAAGAATACGCCCATTTATCGACCGTGAAATTTCTATCGGAGATTTTGTTATGACCGGAGGAGAAATTCCCGCAATGGCAATTATTGATAGTGTTACAAGACTTATCCCGGGGGTTTTAAAAGACGCTACGGCAACCCAAAAAGAATCGCATTCAATGGGCGATGAGGGAAGAATTCTCGAGGGACCATCATACACAAGGCCGGAGGTTTTTGAAGGAAAGAGTGTTCCTGATGTTCTTTTGAGTGGAGACCCCAAAAAGATATCCCAATTCAAAAAAGAAGAGGCGGTAAAAGTAACAAGAGAAAAAAGGCCGGATCTTATCAAAAGTTAAAGCACAAGCTACCAAGAACGGAGCGTTTCAAGTTGCTTTTTCTCATTTACTGTTAGGTCCTCAAGAGCAATTTTATCGGCATTTGTTGGACGGATAGCAATCGGTTTGAAGAAAAAATAAACGTCGTATCGGGCATCATTCTTGCCAATATCAACTTCCTTAATTTCAACTAACGGCGCGCTTTCGTACATTTTCTCGGCAAAAGCACGCACATTTTCGTTTGGCCCTGAAACGCTCACAAGAATGTTAAGAAACGGTACACCGTTTATCTCACGCTCGGCTTTTTGTTTTTTAGTCTGCGCGTCATAAACCCCACCAAGCTTCACGCTAAACCCACCGAGTTTTACATTAGTCTTACCAGCAACAGTATTTAGCTCGTCGTAGATAAGAACAATGTCCTTCTGAAGCGGCAAAGCCTTGGTAACGACCTTGAAGTCGTCGTCAACTTTTTCCTGGGATAAAGAATTTAACAGTAGTAAACTTTTTTCTTTCGCATCAATAGTTGAATTTTTTGTAGATATAAGCTCTAATGCATCAGATATGTCGGTCCATTGAGGTAAAATTATTCTAAACAAAACAAAAAAAGACGCAAATCCAAATATCAATGGTATTAACTGTTTTTTCCTCTTTCTGTAAATGGCTTCCAGCTCTTTCATGTTAGATAAATTCAATATTAAGAGATATTTTGTATTTCAAAGTTTTTGGATTGAGTCCGAAAGAACTCATATCAACTCTTTTAATTGCTTTTTTCTTGTCAGTGGCGATTTCCTCAATCTTCAGCTCAATTAAATCATTGAGTGACCCAAGACTCTCTGATTCAAGAGTCACTTGGATTTCCTCTTCATTTCCACTCAAGGTAGTTACTTCAGAATTGATTGGAAGAAGAGATGATACGGTATCGATCCTTGCTGTTGTGGGAACCCTTTTTGAAATAATTTTTGAAATCTCGGAGAGCCTGCTTTTCATCTCAACAACCTTATCTTTTTTATCCTGCTGAGAGATCAATTGAGAGTTCAAGCGTTGCTCTTTTTGGTCTAATTCGTCAAATGTACCCTTTAAAACAAGCCTATAGCCAATTAGCCCCAAAGACAGTACAACCATGAAAAAAAAGGCACCCATTGTTCCGACAGATAATTTTTTAAGGAAATTATCAACTCTTTTTTTTCCTGAAACAAGATTGATGCTTTTTTTCATTTTTGGGCAGAATTGTTCCTATATAGCATCTTTCAACGCAAGTCCTACAACAACATTAAAACTCAACGAATCGGATTCAACCTGTTGAGGAATATTTGTTATACCATAGACCTGAAAAGCATTCCCCAAAACCACCTGTATGTTGAGCTGATTTGTAAAATAAATATCAATACCGGGCAATTGAGCCGACCCCCCGGATAAAATAACCTGCGTTATTTGCTGATCGGGATTTTTTTCTTTGTACAACAATATTGTCTTTCTGATATCTCCCAAGATTAACTCCAGAATAGGGAAGAGTGATTTACCGATTTTCCCTTCGAATGCATCTTTATTCAAACCATACGCTTTCTTGTAAGATTCTGCCTGTGCAAGATCGATCCCCAAATCCAGAGAAATTGCTCTTGTAATGGCAAGTCCTCCCTTGTCAACACTGAAAACCATCACAATCTCCCCATTCTCAACAACGGCAATATTTGTCGAAGCGGCTCCGATATGGACGATCATATTAGCGCTTTGATTGTTAACCAATGGAAAAAGTGACCTATGTACGGATAGCATTTCGGTCTCAATAGTCGCCGGAACCAGTCCTACATCATCCATAATTTGCTCATATTTCTTTATGAGATTCAGAGATGCGGCAACTAGCAAAATTCTCGTTGATTTATTCTCGGAGCGTGAAGGACCCAAAACCTGCCAGTCTGTTTTTACCTGATCGAGTGGAAGAGGGATGTATTGTTCCATTTCGTATTTTAAGGCAGCTGCTAGTTCCTTTTCGGACAACGAAGGCATTTCTATTATCTTTGTATAAACCTGACTTTCGGGAAGTGCGATGTTTACCTCTTTCTGTTTAATATTTGCACTTGAAATAACTTGCTTAACGCCTTCAGAGAATTTTTGTATATCCTCAGCCGACTCTGAAATTATTCCCTTGGGAGGAGCAGGGACGATCCCAAGCGATTCGAGAGCAAAGGACCCACCGCTTTTCTTAATAGAAAGAGCTTTAATCGAAGTTGAACCGATATCAAGACCAAATGTTGCACTCATTGAGACAGTAGGGAATAGGGAAAAACTTCCAATGGCATCTGGGGAAATGATTTATAATAAACGACCTTCCTCACAGTATCACCTGCTTTGCCGGTCGAGGCTACAACAGCTCCCTGAGAAGGAAATATGTATGGATCATTGGGATCTGCCGTATCTTCTGTCTGAAATCCGATAACCGTTGAGTTGTATATCGGAATAACTTTCATAATCAGACCATTTGATAACGATACATCGGACGGACCAAATACGAGCTGTGCAGAATTACGAAATCGTGTACCTTTAAGAGTATATGGCCCTCCCGTAGTTGTGCCTGACTTGGCATTCGTTATTCGGGAGCATCCCTCCGATTCAAA
>CAZPUU010000010.1:0-15913 GCA_964589835.1 uncultured Gammaproteobacteria bacterium | reverse complement strand
CCATTATTCATAACGATTGCAGTTCCGGCATCAATTGTGTAGGTTGTAGAAAATTCGGCATTATTGTCAAAGGTTATTGGCGCATTACTAGAACCGATTGAGCTCTGTCTAATTAAAGTCTGTTGTATTCCTGACTCAGCTGCTTGAAAAGCCCGCTGTGACTCTTCGTTTTGCTTAGACAACTTTAACTCAGTAACAATCCTTGCCGCAACGGATAACCCCACCGTAAGCGCAACGATCATTGTAAGAACAACAATAAGTAATATTTGTCCTCTTTGTGGCTTTTTACCCATATATTCTAATAATACCTTCAAAATTGAAGACATGTCAAGGCGAGTTCAAAACAGCCTCACATAATGGTTTTTACCTTGGGTTGTAATTTCTCATTGTTACTGAAGTTTTAAAGGAACTGCTCGCTAAATTTTCAAAGGAAGAACCTTTGCTTTGCGATACGGTGAATGAAACTCCGATTATCGGAGAGGAATACGGATTTGCGTCACTTTGGAAACAGGAAAAATTACATGAGGCAGGATCAACTTTTACTGAAGCGTTATCGATAAGATATGTAGTTGTTGTTCCGCTCGAAGAAGCAATGCTATCGCTTGCGCACGAAAAGCTCAGCCTTGAGCCATCAGCTTTTTTAAATTCAATAGAATTACCTTCCTGAAGGGTAGTGCAATCCGAAATATCGGTACCGCCAACATTTGTAACCGACTCGGCATTCAGAGCTATATTTGAAATCACCGACAGTGCGTAGTTTCCATTTTGAGATACATCGTTCGTAATTTTGGTTTTACTTCCTCCCCTGAGGGTAGAGTACAACACTCCAACAATAAGACCCGTAACGATAACAATTATCGATGTCACGGCAAGAAGTTCAATCAGAGTATAACCGGACTTAGAATTTTGAATTTTGAATTTTGATTTTTGACTTATTCTCATGGATTGCTTTCGGGATACTTATACGGCATACACGTCACCAATTTCGACTCATGGCAAAATGTATTATTTGCCGGGCATTTTGTAGAAGACCATTTAACAATTACCGTCACCTGTAAATCGGACGCGGTGGTATTATTTAAGCACTCAGATGCATTGGGTGAAAATGCAATTGTACGAGCATATGTACCTGCCGTATTTACCGTGTCAGGAGTACAGCCGGAGCTATATATGGCTCCTTGATCGTTTAAGCAAAACAAAACCGCAGCATCGATATAGGACTTGAAAGTTTTCAAATCATTTTTTTGGGTGTTTCTAACAACTTCTATCGCCTCCTGAGCGTATTTATTTGCTTCATTTTGACTTTTAATAAATTGGGAATTGTACAGCCCGTTCATCATGACAACTGCAATGGCTGTAATTATTATCATTAAGGTCGCAAGAGCGACAACCGCCTCGATTATTGTTTGACCCTGTTGTTTTTTCATAATTACCTCATTCTGCATCTACCGCAACATTGCCTATATCATCGATATTGATTGATTTCGTGAGATCATTTCCACTCAAAACCATAACGCAAGGCAACCCGCCCGGGCTTGCAGATAGCGTGTTGAAAAATATTTCAGAACACGTCGTACTTAAATCAAAAGTAATATTCTTTGGAAGAGTAAACCGCTTAATCCTGTTCGTAGTGCTGTCGGCACAAACCTGATTTAAATCTAAAATGTTATTTCCCACCTTAGTAACTGAATATCCCGAAAGCGCAATAGCACCGCAACTTACTTTTGTTCCCAACTCGTTTGTCGAGTATTTTACAGCTGAGAGCGCGTTAAATTTTGCGTGACCAACAAGTACTTTGAGGTTATTTGCAGCTTGATTGACTTCCTGAGCCCTGCTATATGAAGCGAACGAAGCAATCCCGATCGCAGCAAGTATCGATATAACACTAAAAACAACTAGAATCTCGATCAGAGTAAATCCTTTGTTTTGTGCGTAAGCTAAAAAATTGTTTCGTTCATGACTTCTCATATATCGATTTCTCATTTCACTGTTTGTATATTTGAAAAGTTAAGGATTGGTTAGCTTGAAAGGAGCATTGACTGCCGCAGAAGCACAAACGGTTTGATCGGCATCAATTTCGGAATCTGCTTCATTTTCAAGACACGCAAAGAGCGTATACGATGTGCAGCTCGTTACCGCATTGTCACAATTGGCGGGACTGGCAGTATACACATATGCCTGTCCGGTTGTCGGGTCACACGGAATTTTTTGCATATATACAACATTAACGTCTGATGTCAGCGAACCTCCGCATGCAGACAGAGACAGCGTCGTTGGATATTCTCCTTTGTCGGACCTGTATAGCTCCAAGGCAGACTGCAACTGATAAAGATTTGCCTTCCTCTGACCGTCACGCCCTCTCTGTCTGGCTCCTATAAAGTTGGCCGTTAAAAGGGCCGTTAGTATTGAAATAATTGAGATAGCAACCAGCAACTCTATCAGCGTAAAACCATTACTCCAAGCAGCCTTCCTATTTTTATGAGTTCTCATATTTAGTGTACTAATCTTATGATACATAATGCGTACCACTCATTACAAATTAGGGTGAGATATTAGGACTCGTGACCCCATAGTTACATATACCTCCGCATGTTATCCCGGTAGAGTTTGTGCACGCAGCTCCTCCATTGCACGCCTGAGCATCTTTTGCTCCACGGTCCAAAGAAGCATAAAGAGCATATTGTTGCCCCGTACTATCCACCCAGTAAGCGTAATTCTTGTTTGACTTTGGATCTGCCGGCACCACATCCATATAAGGAGGCCATGGGGATCCCCATACAACGTCAGTATTTGCCGTTCCATCAGCCGAAATTTTATTCTCAAAAGAGGGTGGGTACCGGTCAAAATCCTGATAGTACACTTCGAGTGCCCTCTGTATTTGAGCCAGGTCTGCTTTTCTTCTCGAATCAAAACTTTTATTTACTTGCTCAAAAGGATTTACAACAATAAGCACAATTGTCGCAAGTACTGCCAAAACTGAAATAGAAGTAATAAGATCAATTATCGTAAAACAACAAGCACTATTTACATTGGAAAGACGTTTGAGAGGAATTGTCTGATTATCATGTCTCCAAAGAAAAAAGCGGCGATTGTTGAGCCTATGAGAAAGGGTCCAAATGGAATTGTTCCCCCAAAAAAACGCATTTTTCTCCATACAACCAGTATGATTGAGACCGCAGCACCTGTCAAGAAAGCTATGTAAAGGGCGATTATAATATTTGGAAACCCGAGCAAAAATCCTAAAACGAAGGAAAGCTTTACGTCTCCAAAGCCCATACCTTTCCCTTTTGTAACCAAGAATAGCGAGAGAAAAAATATAAGACTTCCGAATCCTGCGATAAAATGGCCCGAAAAATCTCCGCTACCTAAAATAACGAAAAAAAGGCTTGCAATCAAGCTCACCAATACAAACCCATCCGGAATTATCCCATATACAAAATCCGCCACAAAGATTCCCAAAAAACAGATCAGTATAATTACTAAAAAAAGGATTGAAATAATATTTAAACTTGAATTGAAAGAATAAAGATAGATGGAGGGAAGCATACCAGCGACAAACAGTTCCACAAGAAAAATCCGGACAGGTATTTTTACGTGACAATATCTGCAATTACCCTTTAATGCGAGGAAAGAGAAGAGTGGTATCAGATCCATTGCTTTCAATGTTTTCTTACAATGCTCGCAATATGATCTTCCCTTTACAAAATCTCTACCGGTAGAAAGCCTATCTATAAGAACATTGAGAAAACTACCAATAGCTGCACCGAAAAGAAAAAGTATTATAAAAATTAGAAGATTTTGCAACGTAGCTTAATTATTCTGCGCACCAGTAGCAAGCAGCATTTGGGTTGGCTGCATTCGGACAAGCAGCATCTATCGATCCGTCCTCAGCATATCTTGTATTCTCGTCAGCTTTTCCTGCTTTAGACTGAGGTATGTAGCAAATGGCCGGACTTCCGTCAACCGCGCTATTTATCGCATCAATCATGTATGGCTCTACTACAAATATTTGATCTAGCCCTTGAGCAGTTGTGAATGCCTGCTTTAATTCTCCCTGGGAGATGAGATCGTCAAGACAATCGGCGGGAGCAGTATTTAAATCTTCAACCGTAGTTCCAGCAGCAACATTCAATCCTCCCATGTTACAAGCGGGTGAAGTTCCTTCCCAAGGCATTGCCTCATGAACTGTGTAGTAGCGGAGAAGAGCATTTTGAAGTTCAACTGCAACGTTTTGCGCTCTGGAATCCCGGGCTTTTCTCAATTGCTCAAATGGGTCAATCGTTGCTACCAAAGCAGCTGCAAGAATTCCCAAGATGCCAATAACAACAAGGAGCTCGATCAGGGTAAAACCTTTTTGAGAATGTCGGGCAGCGGACAATTTCATAGTAAGTCCATCATAATCATAATGAAAAATCTTTGTCAAGTAGGAATATTGCAGCTTTTTAAGCTTCAAAATTGAAGAAAATTCTTTCAGTAATGATCTTACTATTCACATTGTTTCGCGCAGTCAATGAAGACATTGCCAATAATGATTTACAACAAGAATAATAGTAAGCAAGTAATTTCAAATCATGTATGTTGTCGGAGATTTCCTCCTGAAGTACCATCTGAAAATTGCCAAATCCATTTATGTCAGCATATGAAGCTAAATACTCTAGATTATCCCACCGGCGAGTCGATTTAAAAACTCCCTGTATCGCTTCCCTTATTTTTTCGTCGGGATCATCATCAACTCCGAGCGCGATGCTTTTACACCTAGACCTTATGGTTGAAAGAAAATTTTCCTCATTTTCGGAATACAATATAAAATCAACATTTTCCTGTACCTCTTCTATGCACTTAAGTAGGGCATTCTGACTCTCGATTGTCATCTCTCCCATAACTACAAACAATCTTCTTCCTTGTATTGTTACTGCCAACGATTTACTGATTCTCCTTGCATCCTCAATCTTTATGGTGTCATCATACCTATCTATTTCGTATTCTCTCAACCCATTCTCTGCAATATATTTTTCTATATATTTACCTGCAATCAGTTTTCCTCCTGTTAATATGATGTTTGCCATACAACTATTTATACGCTAATTATTTTCTTTTTTCCAAGCGTAACTTCACTCATGGGATTGACAGTCAAAGCTCGTTTCAACTACGATAATAGAGATAGGCACTTCAACAGAAGTGTATTTTGTGATGTAAGATATGAGTGTAACTGCCCAAAATCAATTCAATTCTCCAACGGATCAACCTTCCATAGCTCAAATATTGATTCAGGAAAAAATTATTACCCCAGAGCAATTTTCAAATCTGAAAATTGAAGCAGCACGACAGAATGTCAGCATCGACAAGCTTCTTCACGATTTACAAATAGTACCCGAAGACAAATATTTTGAAGCACAAGCAAAGCTTCTAAATGTACCATTTACCAGCGTCTCGACACTTCCTTTTTCACCGGAGGCTCTGGGATTTATTCCAAAGTCGGTTGCTGAACGGTTCCATCTGATTCCTTTTGCATTTGACCAAGAATCAAAGGTGCTATCCATAGTCATGAGCAATACAAATGATGTGGAGGCAATAGAATTCGTCAAACAAAAAACAGGTGCAAGCATCAAGGTTTTCCAGGGAATCCCCTCAGAAATCGAACAGGCGATCCAAACCCAGTACAGCTTTGGTCTTGTCGGAGAAGTGAAGGCGGCGCTTAAGGAAAGTGAACAAATCCAGAAAGTAAAAACTTTTGACCTTAAAAGTATTTCGGAGGTTATAAAAGAGGCGCCTATCGCAAAAATTGTATCCACAATTTTGGAATACGCTGTGAAGAGCAGAGCATCTGACGTACATCTCGAACCGCAGGAAGACCGGGTGAGAGTTCGGTACCGTATTGATGGCATTCTCTATGAAAGGCTTTCACTTCCATTGGGAGTGAGTGAGGCGGTCATTTCCCGTGTTAAAATTCTCTCAGGGCTTAAAATTGACGAACACAGAACCCCTCAGGATGGAAGATTTAATTTCAAAGTAGCAGATGAGGAAGTAGACCTTCGTGTGAGCTCTCTTCCGACCGTTTTTGGAGAAAAGATTGTAATGAGGCTTTTGAGAAAATCGGGAGGAGTACCAACCTTGTCAGATCTTGGCTTGAACGGGAGTTCGCTACGGACGCTTGAAACGGCTATGCTAAGGCCGCATGGAATAATTCTTGTTTGCGGACCTACCGGAAGCGGTAAAACCACAACGCTCTATGCAGTTCTGTCAAAACTCAATACAACAAGAGTAAATATCCTGACTCTTGAGGATCCGGTCGAGTACCAGATCCCTGGGGCAAATCAGGTCCAAATCAATGACGATGTAGGCCTGACATTTGCAACCGGGCTACGAGCATTCTTGCGGCAAGACCCGAACATCATTCTCGTTGGAGAAATCCGTGATAAAGAGACGACCGAACTTGCAATTCAGGCCTCTCTTACAGGACATTTAGTTTTCTCAACACTGCATACCGACAGTGCAACAGGCGCACTCCCAAGGCTTTTGGATATGGGAGCAGAAACCTTTCTATTGGCTTCCACAATCAACGCCTCCATGGGACAAAGAATTGCACGGAAAATTTGCTCACATTGCAAAGTCGATTATGTGCCGCCAACCGAAATCATTGAAGAAATCAGAAAAATACTGGGTCCCCTCATGCCAAGAACCGAAGGAACGGTGAAGCTGTTCAAGGGGGCAGGGTGTGAAGTATGCGGCCATTCCGGGTTTTTAGGAAGAGTAGGTATCTTTGAGGTAATGCCGGTAACCGATGGCATTGCAAAATTGATTCTTGAACGGAGCGACAGCTCAACTCTTGAGGCTCAGGCAAAAAAAGAAGGGATGATTACAATGAAACAAGATGGATATCTTAAAGTTCTTGCCGGACTAACAACGATCGATGAGATACTGCGCGTTGCGCAGGAATAGAAGCATATCTTAGTATTTTATATACCGTTAACTTACATTTGCGGCTAATAAGTACATTATGGATTTAAATCAATTACTGGAAAAGGCGATACAATCACAATCATCGGATCTCCATTTATTGGCCGGCATACCTCCCGTGTATCGCATCAATGGTGCACTCCAACAGTTGTCAACAGTACCTCCCTTATCCGAGCAACAATTGGAGCAAATGGTTTTTTCCCTTCTCACACCAAGTCAAAAACAGGTTTTCCTGGACAGTAGAGCATTGGATTTTTCATATGGATACGGTGGAGGAGCGTATGGAGACAAGGGACGATTTCGGGTCAACATCTATTTTCAAAGGAATACTCTTGCGGCTGCATTCAGACTTTTACCCCCAAAGGTAAAAACTATCGAAGAGCTGCACCTTCCCGAAGTGTGCCATCGACTTGCAACACTCAAGCAAGGATTTGTACTCATTACGGGACCTACGGGACACGGAAAGACAACAACAATTGCAGCAATTGTTAATGAGATCAATATGACGAGGTCATCAAATATTCTAACTATTGAAGATCCTATAGAATATGTTTACCCCAAAGGAAAGAGTATCATTTCTCAACGCGAACTTGGGCACGATACCTTGTCCTGGAGTGAAGGTTTGAAAAGTGCTCTTCGCGAAGATCCTGATGTTGTTATTGTCGGGGAAATGAGAGACCCTGAAAGTATCGCATCGGCAATCACAATTGCAGAAACGGGACACTTGGTTCTATCAACACTCCATACAAATTCTGCTTCTCAAACGGTTGACAGAATTATCGACTCATTTCCCGAAGCGCAACAAAATCAAGTAAGAATCCAACTAGCCTCTACACTTGAAGCAATTATTTCTCAGAGGCTTATACCAACCATATCGGCCGGAAGGATTGTCGCGACAGAAGTTCTCATGGCAACAACAGCAGTCCGGTCCAATATACGCGAAGGCAAAACCCATCTTATCGATTCTATTATCGAAACGTCATCAGAGGAAGGCATGAATTCACTGGAAACTTCCCTGGCAAAACTTGTTATAGACGGACAGGTTGCAATGGATACGGCACGGGCATATGCATTCCGCCCGGAAAGCCTTGACAGACTAGTCGGATAAATTATGGAATACTCGTATGTTGCGGCCGGTAGAGATGGCGTAAAGCAAAAAGGGAAACTCGAAGCAAACGACCAAAAAGAAATCGTCGAATACCTGCGAGGAAAAGACCTCACAATTTTGTCCATTAAAAGTCTTGAAAAAAAAACTTCAAGCTTGCTTGGCTATTTTTCAAGAATAAAAGCCAATGACATAGTCCTTTTTACCAGACAACTCGCATCTATGATCATGACTGGCCTGACCGTTATTGAAAGTCTAAATATCCTCAAACATCAAACCAATAAACCGCAGATGCAAAAGATCCTTGACGATCTTATTGCAAGTCTCTCGGAGGGAACTGCCTTATCAAAAGCGCTGGGCAATTATCCGTCAGTTTTCTCTCCAACGTATATTGCTCTTATCAAATCGGCAGAAGAAGGCGGGATTCTTGATAAAGTCCTTGGCCGTCTTGCCGACAATTTAGAAAAATCGGAGGACGTTCGTAAAAGGGTAAAATCCGCTCTTTTTTACCCAGGTATTATTGTATCCGGTGTCATAACGGTTATTGTTCTTATGAATGTGTTTGTTATCCCTCAGATGGGTTCTCTTTATGAAAGCCTCGACCTTGAATTACCTCTCATGACGAGAATCGTACTCACCGGATCAAAACTGACTACTACGCTTCTTCCTTTTTCAGTCTTTTTCGTCATCGGCGGATTTATCGGTTATAAAAAATTCTCAAAAACACCGGCAGGTATCAAAATTCTTGATAAGATAAAACTGAAAGCTCCTGTTTTTGGAGACATTACCAGATTGTCTATCCTAAGCGAAGTGAGCAGGACAATTTCTCTGTTGGTCAATTCTGGAGCGTCACTTATCGGTGCACTTGATATAGCAGGAGACGTTGCCGGCAACGTTTACTACAAAGCATCTCTACAGGGAACGAGTGCTCTGGTCGAAAAAGGAGCAGGCCTGTCCCTTGCCATGCAAAATCAAAATATATTTCCACCCCTCATGATCCAGATGGTAAAAGTAGGAGAATCCACAGGAAAAATTGATGAGTCACTTTTAAAGGTTTCTGAATATTTTGAACGAGATCTTGATCTGAAGGTAAAGACGCTTACGACATCTATTGAACCAATTCTTATTATCTTTCTAGGAGTATCTGTTGCTTTTCTTATCATCTCCGTTATCACGCCTATTTATTCGCTTGTTTCGCAGATTCAATAAAGTAGATTTTTGCCTGCTATTTTGCTATACTAGATCGTAATTGTTAAATATTTTGAATTCATTTTGAAACGTACACATCTTCCAGCTTGCATCATACTGAAATTCTCTATACAATAGTTTTTTGTTAAAAAATGGCCAATTCTACCGACTATACAGCACAGAATATACAAGTCCTTGAGGGCCTGGAACCTGTCAGAAAGCGCCCAGCAATGTACATCGGCTCGACTGATGTTATCGGTCTACATGAATCACTCCGCGAGATCATTGACAATGCAGTTGACGAATCGCTTGCCGGACACGCAAAGAATGTCTGGGTGCTTCTTAATAAAGACGGGAGCGCGACAGTCGTTGACGACGGGAGAGGCATTCCTGTTGATGAGGTTCCGGGATACAAAAAGTCAGGACTTGAGATGGTAATGACCAAACTCCACGCTGGTGGAAAATTTGGAGGAGGAGCTTACAAAGTTTCAGGTGGTCTTCATGGCGTTGGAAGCTCGGTTGTAAATGCTCTTTCAACCGACATGTGGGTAGAGGTTAGACGCGACGGAAAACTGTACCGTCAGGAATATAAAGTAGGAGTTCCAACCACAAAGCTTCTGGAGCTTGATATAAAAGACTCAAAACTCAACGAAGTATTTCCCGACAAAAGACTCCAAAAACTGAAAAACGGCACGTCTGTCACTTTTTTCCCTGATGGCTCTATTTTTCAAACGGTAGAATTTGAAAGAAACTCGGTTATGAAACTTATCCGCGAGCGTGCGTTTTTGGTTAGCAAAATCTACTTTCATTTATACGACTTTCGGGAGGAAAAAGTAAAAGAAACCCATTTGTATTACGAGGGTGGAATTGCTGCTCTGGTCAAAAAACTGAATGAGAATAAAATACCTATACACCAACCATTTTATTTTTCGAAAGAAGTGAAAGACGTTCTTGTCGAGGTAGCTCTTCAGTACAACGACGGAATTTCTGAAAATGTAGAAAGTTTTGTAAATGTTATAAACACGGTCAATGGAGGCACCCACGTCACAGGATTTAGGACTGCGTTGACAAGAGCTGTAAATGACTACGGTAAAAAAAGTGGAGCTATTAAAGAAAATGACGAAGCAATAACAGGTGAGGATACTTCGGAGGGTTTGACTGCTGTTGTTGCAATTCGGATGGAGCAGAACAATATCCAGTTCCAAGGACAAACAAAGGGAAAATTGGGAAATACGGAAATCCAGCCGCTTGTATATTCGGTTGTTAAAGAAGGTCTTGATACCTTTTTCGAGGAAAATCCGTCCGACGGAAAGCAAATTGTCGCAAAGGGCCAGCTCGCAGTAAGAGCGCGTCTAGCTGCCCGGGCTGCAAAGGACGCAATTTTAAGAAAAGGGGCTTTTGAGGGGGGATCGCTTCCCGGAAAACTTGCAGACTGTCAGGAGAAAAATCCAGCCGTATCAGAGCTCTATATAGTTGAAGGAGACTCAGCAGGAGGATCTGCAAAGCAGGGTAGGGACAGAAAATTTCAGGCAATTCTTCCTCTTGGCGGAAAGATTTTGAATACAGAGCGTGCCAGGCTTGATAAAATTGTCGAATTCGAATCCTTGAAAGATATGATTATTGCACTTGGCATGGGAATTGGAGATAGCACAAATCTGGACAAACTCAGATACCACAGAATAATTATTATGACCGATGCTGACGTTGACGGAGAACATATCGAAACCCTCCTTTTGACATTTTTCTACAGGCACATGAAAGCAATTATTGAAAATGGATATTTGTATGTTGCTAAACCTCCTCTATACAAACTTTCCCACGGCAAAGAAGAGCATTATGTTTACTCTGATGATGAAAAAGATGCGATCACCAAAGCTAATCCGAAAAATTATTCAATTCAGCGGTATAAAGGTCTGGGAGAAATGAATCCCGAGCAATTATGGGAAACGACCATGAACCCGGCAAATAGAATTCTGAAAAAAGTAAATATCTCAGACGCTGAGGACTCGGACATGGTGTTTACCATGCTTATGGGTGAGGAAGTTCCACCACGCAAGCACTTTATACAGGAAAACGCAAAGTTAGCAAATCTTGATATATAGGAGGTGAATTAACTTATGAAATTACATTACGGAAAAAACGCACCTGAAGAAGTAAATGTCTTAATTGAAATTCCGAAAGATACAAATGTTAAGTACGAATTTGACAAAGACATGGAAGTCATGGTTGTTGACCGGTTTGCAAAAACAACTATGAATTATCCGCTTAATTACGGGTTTGTTCCGGCAACTTTGTCGGGAGACGGTGATCCGGTTGATGTTCTTGTTCTCTCAGAAAAAGGAATCATGCCGGGAGTCGTCATTGCAGTAAAACCCATAGGTATGCTTGAAATGGAGGATGAGAGTGGGGTAGACGCAAAAGTTTTGGGAGTACCTGCAGTAACAGGAGACATGTATTCAAATTTAAATGATATTACGGAAGTTTCGGACGATATTAAGAATCAAATCAAACATTTCTTCGAGCATTACAAAGATCTGGACAAAGGAAAGTGGGTAAAACTAAAAGATTGGCTCGGACGGGAGCAAGCAATTGAAGAAATAAAGAGTGGAATTGCAAATGCACCAAAATAAGTTTGGTATATTACGTTTAGAGTTTAGTCGTAACTAAACACTAAACGCTATTAACGAAACTTAAAACTATGGCTGATATTGGGAAATTAGAACAAATAGATATCTCTACAGAGGCAAAAAAAGCGTACCTTGATTACGCAATGTCTGTTATTGTCTCGCGCGCACTTCCCGACATCAAAGACGGATTAAAGCCGGTCCACCGTCGTGTTCTTTTTGCCATGTCTGAGATGAATCTTACCCCTCAGGCAAAATACGCAAAGTCAGCAAAGATAGTCGGAGAAACCATGGGTAAATACCATCCCCATGGAGATATGGCAATCTACGACTCATTGGTACGACTTGCTCAAGACTTTTCAATGCGCTACCCATTAGTTGATGGGCAAGGTAACTTCGGCTCTATGGACGGAGACAGCGCAGCTGCTATGAGGTATACCGAAGCCAAATTGACTCCCCTTGCGATGGAGATGCTTTTTGATATAGATAAAGAAACAGTCGCATTCACCGATAACTTTGACGGAACGATGAAAGAGCCTGTTTATCTTCCTTCAAAGCTTCCAAATTTATTACTCATGGGATCGGAAGGAATCGCCGTTGGAATGGCTACCAAAATACCTCCTCATAATTTGGGCGAGGTCATCGAGGCAGTCGTTCATACTATCGACAAGACGACATATGACGTAGGAAAAGAAAATGTACTCAGAAAACCCGAGGAGGGAGAAGTTGCAAAAACAGCCGAGCAAGCTTCAGCTCTTGCCGAAACTCTTGAATCAAAGCTATCCCGTCTTTCCTCAAATGTTGAGATCGATGAGCTGCTTGACTACGTAAAAGGTCCGGATTTCCCAACGGGAGGTGCTATTTTTGATATCAATGAAATTAAAAATGTGTACAGAACAGGGCGGGGAAGAATACTTATCCGCGGAATTGCCAATATTGAAGATATCGGACAGGGAAAAAGTGCAATTATCATAACAGAGCTTCCGTATCAGGTAAATAAGGCTGCACTCGTTGCAAAAATTGCCGAACTCGCAAAACTCAAAAGGCTCGAGGGAATTACCGATCTTCGCGACGAATCAGACAGGCGGGGAATACGTGTCGTTGTGGAATTGAAACGGGATACGACTCCGAAAAGAGTGCTCAATAATCTATTCAAACTCACAGCACTTCAAACTTCATTTCCGGCCAACTGCGTAGCGCTGGTAGACGGTGTGCCTAAGACTGTGAATCTTAAAATCATGCTCGATGAGTATATAAAGCACCGGTTTTCAGTTATTACTAAAAGAAGCGAGTTTGAATTAGCCCAGGCAAAAGCAAGAATTCATATATTGGACGGTCTTATTATCGCAGTTAAAAATATTGATGAGGTTGTCAAGATTATCCGCGAGAGCAAAAATACCGATGAGGCGCGGGTGCGTTTGATCGAACGGTTTGTGCTCTCAGAAATTCAGGCAAATGCAATTTTGGACATGCAGTTGCGCCGTTTGTCAGCGCTTGAAGTCGAAAAGCTCGAAGCCGAATGGAAAGAAGTGAAGGCTCTTATTGACTATCTTGAAGGACTTCTTGCAGATCCCATAAAACTCCTCAAAGTGGTCAGAGACGAGCTCGTTGCTATTAAGGAAAAGTATCAGGACCCCCGCCGTACAAAAGTATATAAATCAAAAGTTGACGAGTTCTCAGATGAGGACCTCATTCAAAACGAACAAACGGTTATCACGATTACAACAACCGGCTACATCAAAAGACAATCGGTAACTTCATTTAAGACGCAGGCCAGAGGAGGTAAGGGAGTTATGGGAATGAAAACAAAAGAGGAAGATACGATAGAGCATATGTCTTTTGCTGAAACACATGATCATATCCTTTTCTTTACAAATCTTGGAAAAGTGTACGCGACACGAGTATTTGAAATAGCTGAAGGTTCAAGGATAGCCAAAGGACAGGCAGTTGTTAATGTAATCGACATTTCTTCAGGCGAAAAAATAGAAAGTATTCTTACTTACTCGCCAAAACAAGATCTCGGAGGAAAATTTGTTTTCCTTGCTACCAAAAACGGGACCGTCAAGAAAACCGCCTTGCCGGATTTTTCCAATATCAGAAGGAATGGGATTATTGCAATAAAACTTGAAAAAAGTGATCAGTTAACATGGGTTAGACTCTCATCGGGAAATGATGATATCGTTCTTGTTACTAAAAAAGCAAAGATTATCTCCTTTAAAGAAGACCAGGTCCGCTCAACGGGCCGCTCATCCCAAGGGGTAAGAGGAATAAAGATAGGCACCGATGACGAAGTTGTGTCCATGGATCTTGTAAACGGCGGAGACAGAGATGCCGAGCTCATTGTTATTGCTGAGAACGGACTTGGAAAACGAACAAAAGTAAGCGCGGTCAGAAATCAGAATAGGGGAGGGCAGGGTGTCAGAATTGCAAACCTTTCTCCAAAGACAGGAGATCTTATATTCTCTTCGGTCGTGCCAAATACATCAACGGAAGTTATCATTACTTCAAAGAAAGGTCAGGTTGTAAGAATCCCGCTTAAATCAGTCCCGGTACTTTCAAGAAATGCACAGGGAGTGATCCTTATGAGGTTTACCGACAAGACCGAAACGGTCGGGTCGGCAGCACTTGTAACCGAAGAAGAACTCTCAGATGCGACACCCTCAAAAGAACTCAGTTAGTATCCTCTAGTATTTATTTGAATCCAAATTCGTGGTATAATTGCGCGTTGTTTGACAAGTAGCTTCCTCCTTTCCATCCGAGAAGCATGGAGGGAAAATGGACGAATCATTACCGGTAAAATTCGCCGTACTAATCGTCGCGTTCGTCGTGGTGTGCGTATGGTTCGACTGGGCGGCTCGGGAACGAAAAGTAACCGAAGTAGATCAGAGAACTGATGAAATCAAGAACGCGCTTCTTCCGGGATTTTTCCTGTGGGGAGGCGCAGTATTCATCATAACCTTGATCTCAATCATAACTGAGTTGGTGCCACCGTGGTAGGAAGAAGCTACGAAAAAACAACACGGCCCCGAAGCTTGAGAGAGTAGAGGGGCCGCCAACCCAATCGTTAAATACGGTATAATACGACATATGGAAATCAACGGAAAAGTATTACAAATAGAATTATTAAGAGGCCTTGAAGAAAGAATTAAGATTCTTACAGAAAAAGGGATTACTCCCGGCATCGCAATTGTTACTCTCGGACCTGAAGAGTCTTGGGAGGCTTACGTCGGGCAAAAAATAAAACTCGCAAAACAACTTCAAATTGAGGCTAAATTGATAAATCTAAATCCTAGCAAAACGGAAGATGTACTATCGGTTATTGATGGTCTCAACTCTAATTTATCCATTCACGGGCTTATAGTACAAAGACCGTTTCCGACATATATTGATACAGAAAGAGTAATACAAAGTGTATCAAAGAAGAAAGACATTGACGGCTTTCGTAAAGACTCAAAATTTGAGGTTCCGGTATGGTTAGCAGTCGAATACTTTATCAAACATATGGGCCATCTGCTAGTTGGTTCTGAAAATCAAAAGTGGCTGTCAAATCAGTCCATTTTGGTTGTCGGTCACGGGGAAACTGCAGGCCAGCCGGTCATCAACGGCCTCAAAAAAATTGGGATTGAACCTGTGGTAATAGACAGTAAAACACGTGACACTTCCCGCTATTACGAGGACGCAGACATCATTATTCTGGCGACAGGAAAAAGAATTGAGGTGCCTTTTAAGAAACTCAAGAAAAATTGTATCCTTATAGGAATAGGTCTTCATCGGGAGCAAGGGAAATTACAAGGTGATTTCGACGATTTTGAGGCTAGCAATCACGTCTTATATTATACCCCCTCACCCGGTGGAGTAGGGCCCCTTAACCTTTATTTTCTATTTGAAAACCTAATCAAGGCTTGCGAAGAAGGGACCCACTAGAGCTATAATTACATAGCTCCATGAAAAAAATTGCAATTGTTTTGTCGCTTGTCTTATTGCTTTTAGGTTTTGCCATTTTTCTCGTCTATAGAATTGTTGGAGATATCAGACCGGC
>CAZPUU010000009.1:0-25399 GCA_964589835.1 uncultured Gammaproteobacteria bacterium | reverse complement strand
GGATTTTCTGACCCGTTTGATATTTTCGAGCAGTTTTTCGGAGGTGGGGCATCTCCATTTGGACGAAGAAAACCTGCCTACTCATTGAGAATCGATTTTATGGAGGCTGTTAAGGGAACAACAAAGTCTGTATCCTTAGACGGTAAAAAGAAAGATATAAAGGTTCCCGCAGGAGTCAATGAGGGGTCGAGAATACAATTTTCGGATTTTGATATCATCATCAGCGTCACGTCGGATTCAAAGTTTCGCCGGGAGGGTTACGACATTGTATCTGAAATCATAATTTCAATGACTGAAGCCGCCCTTGGAGTAGTCGAGGAGGTTGAAACCGTACAGGGGAAAGTGAAATTAAAAATTCCTTCAGGGACCCAGGCAGGTACTCTTATAAGAATCAAGGGAAAAGGAGTCAAGCACGTGAACGGTTCAAGCTATGGCGATCACTATGTTAGGGTGCAAGTTAAAATCCCTGAAAAAATGTCTTCACGACAAAAAGAACTCTTGGAAGAGTTTGCTGAAGAATCGAAGAAAAAGAAGTGGTTTTAGAATTCTTCCAAAACAGCAACTGCTGCTTTTGCGCATTCAACGTCTTGATTCGTATCCTGTGACCCCCCAACTCCAACTCCGCCGATAACTTTATCGTGCATCTTGACAGGGACTCCACCCGCAAGTAAATCCAACTCACCACCGAACAATGTATTGATTCCAAAGTACGGTTTTCCTTCGCTCGCGTATTGAGAAAGGTCTCCCGTTGCAAATCCAAGATTTGCTGCGGTATACGCTTTGCTGATAGCAAATTTTGGACTAATTATTAGTGCACTATCCATTTTGGAAAGCGCAATAATGTCTCCGTGGTCATCAACAATAACAGTTGAAACTGTAATTCCGAGTTCTCTCGCTTTATTTTCGGATGCTTCAAGAGCTCTTTTTGCCTTTTCTAGAGTAATCATGCTTAACCTCCTTTCTGACTTTATCGTATCAAATTATCTCGAAAAAATAAATTCGAAATCCAATCCTTCTGACACCTCTCTACATCTTCCATTGCCCCATAAAAGAATTTCTTTGATTGTGTCTCCCGTAAGCGATCCGGTAATAAAAGTTCTATACGGAAAAGGCATCGAAAACCAGTTTGAGATAAGCTTTATTTTTTCAGGATCAGATTTACTTTTTTCGGCAAAATCCTGAATTATGATTATTCCCTCTTCTTTTACAATTTTTTTTGCAAAATTCATAACAATATCTATCTGACTCTCTTTGAGTTGGTATAAAAAAGTACTCATGATAACTGCATCAAAAGAATGAGGGGAAATACCCATGCTTGTCGGATCATTTTCTGCTTCAGTTAAATCAATCCGGGTAAATATTGTTTCGCTTTCATCTCCATTTGGTAGTATCATTTCAGTTGTTTTTTGCAATTCATGAGGGTAGAATGAGCAGGAAAATCGCCATTGTTTTGCCTCATTTTTATATGGATTTTCCTTATCTATGGCTAGAGCCGAAATAATGTCCGTTTTTTTAGTGAGCAACTGGGAGACTCTCTGATTATTGGTGTGATCGATAATATTTTCAAACTGTTTATTTTTTATTAATCCGGGCAAGCCATAGTTCCCGCCGCATCCGAGGTCCGCAACGGCGAGTGGTTTATTCGGGAAAATGGCATTTAACAGTATCTTGCTGCCGGCATAGCGTTGGTAAATTGTTGTTGTAGTATCTTTAGACAGAAGGAGAGTTTTAAGCAGTTCAAACTGCGTTGTCAGTATTGAATGGAGTTCGGATCTCCATATTTCTGTCGTATCGTAGCCGACAGGATAGTTATTTTTTCCTCTGTGATAGAGCTCAATGTATTGGATCGAGCGAAAGAGTATGTTGGCAAAATGAGCAGGAGTGAATTCTCGAGATGCAATGATATCGGCAAAATTTTGTGCCACTGAGGCATCTTGTAGCTCATTTAAGAATGATTGGTAGCATGTTTGAATAACAATATCATTTCCGGGTGGATGGATACTTTGGTTTTTAATTTCATCGCGGTATTCATGAAGAATTGACGCGGAATTGGATTCTTGAGTGGCAGTTCGTGATGGCATCGGGTAGGTAGGATATTTTTTATTTGATCTGTACTATAGTATACTATTTGACATAGGAGTTTTCTTTACTAATGTTGCCCATTTCAACCTCAGATAGACAATTTTCCATTAAATCCATTCATGATTCTGCAGCGCGTGAAGAGGCGGTTCGATTAGTGAAAGAAGGGGGTGCTGTGGGAATCTATAACCGAGGAGTGTGTGCTATTTGGGGAGATGGAAATAACCCTCATTTTTATGACCAAGTAACGCATATAAAAGGAGAGGGTAGGCAAAAGAAGCCCCTTGCGACAACATTAAGGACTAGTGATTTTATCGAATTAATCGATCAATCAGAAATTCCTCCGTTTCTTCATTCGATATTCCTTGATCCGGTAAGCCTTGTTGAGAGAACAGGCTCTCTTTGTTTTTTGCGTATCCCGATAAAAATAGAAGTTGCTTCAAAATTTCCTGAATACGTTGTTTCCAAAAATATTGACGGTCAGTATGAAATGCAGAATTGGGATGCAAATGGGCATCCGCCAACGCATCGTTTTATTGAGTCATTGCTTGAGTCGGGAATTACGCTTCCTGCGGTAACCTCTATGAATTATTCTGGCTCGCCTGAGATCGTTGATCAAAAAGAGGGAATAGAGTTCGCCAAAAAGGCAGGAATTAAATTATTCCTTACCGATGAAAAGGATTCCGGGAAAGCCAAGGGCTCGTTTGCTATTGTTGGAATTGGAAAAAAAGGAATAAGTCTTGTGAGAGATGGACATCTTCCATCATATATCTTTCCATATCTTTTTGAAGTCGATGTTGATACGGCTGAAGCAATTGGAGCTAAATATCCTCAAATCGAATTTCCTCAAGATTATTTTACCGGTACAAGTCCGCAAGATGTAAGAAGAAAAATTATCGACTATCTCTCAGACGATATTTCAAATAAAGACACTCATGAGTAACTCATATTCGACAACTCCACAGAGGAAAGACATTATAGAAGCTTTGTGGAGATTACAAAAAATTATTGTTGACACTCTTGATTTTAATCAAGTTGTCCGGCAAATCGTCGACGGATTACTTACAGAGTTAGGTTATCTTAGGCTTGGGTATCGAATAGTTGTTTTGACTTTAGTGAATGAAGAGAAGGGAGTATTGCAAAGAATTTCACTTTCCAGTACTCCTGAAGCAGCACGAGCGCAGGAGGCCTCAGCTGTCCCATTTAGAGACATAGAAATTCCATTGACTACTTACGACAATGTATTGATTAAAGTTCTTAATGAAAAAAGGCCATACGTTACACATTATTGGCCGCATATGTTCCACCCGGTTTTGACAGCCGAGCAAGCTTTGAAAAATCAGCAAGCCGCCGGCATTAAGACAAGTATGGTATATCCTGTTATCGTTCACGACAAAGCGATCGGAGTGCTTATATTTAGCATGGTGAAGGAAGAGTCCGAGGTTATGGAGGAGGAAAAAGAGTTGATACGCGGATTTACCGATATCGTTGGCCTTGCCGTTCAGAATTCGCGTCTATACTCAAGCCTTGATGCGACGACCAAAGAGCTTCGCGTGGCTAATGACAAATTAAAAGAGCTCGATAAGCTAAAGGATGAATTTGTATCGCTTGCCTCACATGAGTTAAGAACCCCAATGACGGTAATAAAATCTTACATATGGTTACTTCTTCAAGGGAAAACCGGTGTAGTCTCTGAAAAGCAAAAAGAGTATCTGGAGAAGACGTACACATCGACTATACGGTTGATTGATATGGTGAATGATATGTTAAATATCTCAAGAATTGAATCCGGGAGATTTACTATCGAAGTTATGAAAGGTGATATTGGAGATTTGTTGAAAGAGGTCGTCGATGAAATGCAGGCAAAATCCCAGGAAATGGATCTCTCATTGACGCTTTCCTTGCCTGAGCAAAAACTTCCACAGATACTCTTTGACCCCGAGCGAATCAAGCAAGTAGTAATAAATCTTATCGGAAATTCATTAAAATTTACTCCCAGAGGAGGAACAATAGCAGTATCAGCGGAGGTCAAAAACGGTTATATAGAAACACACGTAAAGGATACTGGCAGGGGAATTAAGCCGGAAGATATGGAAAAACTATTTAAGAAGTTCAATATGCTCGGAGGAAGTTTTTTATCTAAGCAGACAGGTCAGGGAACGGGGCTTGGACTGTACCTATCAAAATCTCTTGTCGAGCTTCACAAGGGGAGGATTTGGGTTGAATCGGAGGGAGAAAATAAGGGTTCGAATTTTAGTTTTTCACTTCCTATTGAGTAAGAAGTAATTTAAGACGTAGATGCTGGTTGACTAAGGTATAATTTTACTTCGTTAACGAGGTCCCCCGGAGTTATCTGGCTTTTAATAAGATACCCATTTCCCAATATCAGTGCTTGCTTAATTTCCTCACCTTTATCCAAGTTTGTAAGAAAAATAACCGACTTATTGGGTTGCTGAAGTGGACCTTTTTCTGCTGCCTTTTTCATAACGTCTAACCCACTCATTTTTGGCATTATGATATCTAGCAAGATAAGATCCCAACCGCCTACAACGAGTTTGTTATATGCTTCTTCTCCGTCGATCGCCGTTTCAACAGTATAACCCTCTGCCGTAAGAACATCCGAGTACAATTCTCGTAAAAACTGATCGTCCTCTGCTAGTAATATTTTCATAGCACGCACAATAATTCTCTATAGAATCGTAGCATTGCTTGCGGAATAATGTCAATCTTTACCGGGTGACAGAAATGTCGTTGGTAGTAATATTGGTTGGGGTATCAACAGGCTCAGTACCGGGAGCAGAAACTGTTACTCTGCTGTCAGCATTCGACCTATATATTGTGTATCCTGAATTGTAATTTGTGCAATCAACCCAATTTCCAGATTGAGGGTCAACCGGCATTTCAGCTATGTAGGTAGGTACTATGCTTGGACAAAAGTCCACACCACCGGTACTTGCGATAACAGCGGCACTTGCAGAGCCTACCGGTATATTAAGAGCTGAAAGATCACCGTTGTTATCAACCATGTATTGACCAACAGCATTAAGGATTGCATTTACGTCAGAACTTCTCTGAGTATTGTTTGCTTGTTGGAACTGTCGTGCAGGATTAATAGCAATAAGTGTGATAGCAAGAAGAACAGCGAGGATACCGATAACGACGAGAAGTTCGATAAGTGTGAAACCCTTCTGGGATTTCAACTGGGCAGTATAGTTCTTGATAGTTTTCATATTATCTGGTTACAGAGATAGCAGTTGAGCCAGCCGGTTCTGTGTCCGGTGCTGAAACAGTTATCCTGTTATTGGCAGCCTCAACTATTTCATATTGGGTGTCATAATTTGTGCAGTCAACCCAGTTTCCTGTTTGTGGATCAACTGGAAGTTCAGCAATGTAAGTAGGTACGAGAGCTGTACAGATATCAACTGTATTTGCGCCGCCGCTACTATTGATAGTTGCAGGTGTAGCTGCCGGAATTCCAAGAGCTGAAAGATCACCGTTGTTATCAACCATGTATTGACCAACAGCATTAAGGATTGCATTTACGTCAGAACTTCTCTGAGTATTGTTTGCTTGTTGGAACTGTCGTGCAGGATTAATAGCAATAAGTGTGATAGCAAGAAGAACAGCGAGGATACCGATAACGACGAGAAGTTCGATAAGTGTGAAACCCTTCTGGGATTTCAACTGGGCAGTTTTCATATCTCTCTTATCTTAATCATAGATGAAAATTCTTGTCAATAGGGAATTTTCCACATGGCTTTTTGAGGCTATTTCATTGTAAAAAGCATGTATCCCAGAACTATAAAAAGTAGAGCAAAAATGCCTATCATGGCAAAAAGGCGTACATTTGTTTTTTTTGGTTTTTCTGCTGACATTGTGGGTTGTTGCGATTGGGTTACTGTTTTCTCTTTTTCCACGGTTGTTAGGGTATATTGTTTGAGGTGATAACTTCTTTTAATAAATTGAGACGCATTATCTGCTGTCAAATTTTTGATGAGTGCCTGATCGGCTCCCAGTAATTGGTAGGGAAGGACATTCTCAATAATGAATTGATTTTTTTCAAAACTATTCTTTAATTCCATGTATAAATCATCGTTAAAACCGATAACTTTGACTCCTTTATCGATAGGAAAGCTTTTCGTGAGGACGCTTTCAAATGGTATTGTGTCAATAAAACTTTTTATCATTTCTTCCTGGGTGTCGCGGGAAAGACCGGTTATATCCTTTTCAAAGACCACATTCGGAGAGAGAACGAGTGTAATTATTGCCGGTGTCAGTTGGTATTGGTCGATGAAAGTTTTGATTTGAGACATCAACTGCGCTGCATTTATAACCTCCATGTCTCTTATGGCAGTTTCCGAGAATGCAAGGCTTATAACCGAAGTTAGACCTTCTTCAAAAAAGTAAAAACCATTTTTATCAAGATAGAGTAGTGCTGGTTGTTTTTTCGCGAAATCCATAATTTGATAGATGATCCTTATTTATTATATACAAGTCGAAAAGGATTGTGTCTTTACAACTCTTTCCAAGAGGTTATTACATAGACATTATTTGTTGTGTTAACAGTTGCCTCAATGGTCCGATTAAAGTCGTTTAATCTGCCTCGAGAAGTGATTATTTTGGGATTTGTTCCAACTACCTCAACTGTTGCGGTACCGCCCTCTGTAGTAAGTATCTCTCCCGAATATCCGGGTTCGCGGAGCATCCGCATCAATGCATTTTCAACTCCGTTTTCGGCCACATCAAGAGCTGTTGTGCCTTGATAAAGCTTGTCGGTATTGATGGCGCTGTTCATGATAAGCGCGATTGACGCGGTAGTCACGATAATTGCGATCACCATATAGGTAAGTAGTATTACTAATGTTTGTCCTTTTTGATTGTTGTTTTTCATCTGAGACCTGCTGTTGTCTGAAAATCCTTTTGATCAAATATTCCCCTGGTATCAACATCTCCTGTGACAGTAAAATTTAACTGCACAGTGCTTCTGGCGCTCGCGCTTCCAACCTTAGTAAATTCGAGATTTGAAATTGTTGTACCTTGGCTGTTGAGTTGAAAGGTACCGCTTGGCGCTTCTATCGAAAGATTTCCGCTGGTCAATTGATATGTGTAATTTTCTCCATTGATCAAAAGAGTCATGGTTGAAGAAGGGCTGGCAAAAGCTGAGGGGTCCGTGATTGATTGAGCTCTTGCAACATCGTAGACAAATCTTGAATAAATATATCTCCCGTCTCCCGAAACATTAGAAGTGTTGCTGGAGCTTAATTGATTGTCGACTACAGACGTAAAAATTTCTGTAAAGATGAGAACGAGCATAGCAAGAAGACCCATATATATAATAAGCTCAACAAGCGTAAAGCCTGATCTGCTGTATATTATCTTTTTTTTGCTAAATACTTTACTCATGGTGAATAGTTAACCAAGACATCATAAAGAATGGGGGCTACAGTATAATCGTTGGTTGACAGAAACGCCCTGTACTTAAAACATCTTCCCGGATTGTTGTAGTTGCCTGAAGATATTGCAGGAATAGGTCCCTCATCACTAAACCTATCAGATGGATCAGTCGTGCCGTTTGGTCCGACAAAGCTGTAGTTGGCATTTGTGCAGCTATTATTTACCGGGTCAGTAACTGCGACTTGGAATTGAATGGATGTTTGGTTTGGTTGATTGAAAGTCGGTTTGAAATAATTATAGGAAACAGAGGATCCCGGATCCAGGGGGGCTGAAGTAAAAGTTCCGCTTGATGAGAATTGACCGCCTGCGCCTCCTAGAACAATTTTTAATTCTGCATTAGTGTCACCGGTTACAACATATGAATACGCATACCCATCGTTTTGAAGGATTGATGAAACAGCATACGCGCCTCCGGGAATAACAAGTCCTCCGCTTCCGCACGGAGCCGGGCTTGTTTCCGTTGAGATGTCGACAACTTGATATTGAAGTGATCCTCCGGAGCCAACAATTATGACCTTGTTTCCGGTAGCAGCAGATATTCCTTTCGGAGACATTCCCGAGGTGTTGTATCCGGATCCCGAAATTTTTTGTGGTGAAGATTTGTTGGTTATATCGATTATATAGAGTTCTTGCTGGGTTAGGCTGTGACTGACAACGGCAAATGCTCTTGTACCGGTTGAATTTACTGCCAAATCAACACCTGCTTGAGATCCTAATGTGAGTGATACGGGTCCTGTTGGATTTACGGGATTTGTCACATTTATTACTTGAAATTGATTTGTCGTTGCATCAGTTATTACATATGCATAGTTACCAACGACAATAACTTTTTTGCCAATACCTGAAAGAGTGACGGCTGTCGGATTTTTCTGTGCGTATGTTGATATGTCAAATATATAAAACTTATCCGCTGCGGTTACATAGCCGTAATTACCCGAAACATATATGCTGTTGGCCTGAGTATTTCCGGGCGCATTGAAGGCACCGACCTTCAGAAATTTTGTATTTGTTGGTGGATTGCTGTATTGAGTTAAATCTAGAACTTTAACCTCCTCAGAGTTACTGTCTGTAGCAATAAATCCATAATGGCCGCTTATAAATACTCCGTTTGCTTTGGAGTTGTCGAATTCTCCGGAAGGCGTTGAGTTCACGGGAGAATTGCCACTTGCAAGAGTTCTGACAAATGTGGGACCGGAAGCATTGCCTCCCGTGCCGCTAACGATTGTATTAAGAACTCCCGATGTGGTAGCTGAAATTGCAGTTGGCACGCCTTGTCTTGAAAGATCAACAGTGGTAACCGAAAGTGATGGGTAACACCAATCCCCCCCTCCCCCACCTGCTCCCAATGTAACTTCTCCGCCTGAAGTATTTGTTGTTGTGGTTGAGTTATGGTTGCCGGCACCAAAATCTGCAGCAGACGTTTGGGTATTTACCGCGTTTCCAATGTATCTTGTAAGGTAAATAGTTGAGTCAACTGACGAAGGGTAAGGACTTCCCCATGAAATACGAGAAAAAACTTTCTTGGTTGAGGGGTCAATAGTTCCTCCCGATGCCACGATTGATCCGCTACCATCTCTTCGCACATCGCTAATGGTAATACTTCTTGTGAGTCCGTTAATGGTTTCGGAATTAGCTACAAGCCTCCATGAATTTCCTGAAATTTCCGGATGATAAATACCGTTTGTTGCGATCCCAGACCATGATGTATCTTTCACATTTCTTGCAATTTCTTCGGCTTCCTTCAGTAATGCAATTGCTTGCAAACGTAGTCCCTCCTGGACCTTTCCTTTGTTGGAGGAGAAAAGTCCCGTAAGAAGAGCAGGAAGAATTACTGCGCTTAAAGCAATTGCAAGAAGAACTTCGACAAGAAGTTGCCCTTTGTTAGTTGATTTCAATAGCTGTGCCATATGCATTTAATTTAAGTGAACGTGTCTGATTTGTTTGGGAATTTGTGATCGTTATTGTGTCCTGGTTGGGTACAAAGTTCACCACTTCACCACTACCTGAGGCAAATAGAATTGTTTGATCCGGAAGTGTAGTTGAAAGGGTATAGCCGCTTCCTATGGAAAAAGAGTAATTGGTAGTTTCCATCGGATTGTATCCGTTTCCGTGAAAAAAAATGTATTCGTTTGGTAAAATTTTTATACCATAGTTGTCTTTCACGCCACGACCTTCAGTATCTCCCGTCATAGCTTTTATTTGCTGTGCTTTCAGATCTGATGCAATAACCGATATCGTATTTGTGTTTGTCGTCAAAACCCTGATGTTGGCAACACTTACAAATGCAATGGCGATAAGCAGCGAGAGAATTCCAATAACAACAATCAATTCAACAAGCGTTAAGCCTTTTTGAGATGCATAGTCTCTGTGTTGGAAAGAAATTGTTTTTTTCATTTAACGTGCTCCCACTTGCCCGATCAATCCGTAAATTGGAGCAATGATTGAAAGCATCATTCCGCCTACTAGTACGCCAACAACAATAAGCATAATAGGTTCAAGCAGGGTGGTAAGTGTTTTGAGCGTCTTCTCAACTTGGTAATCCAGGTATTCGGAGACGTCTTGCATGGATTTGTCGAGTGAACCACTTTTCTCGCCGGCCTCCGTTATTTTAATCATGATGTTGGGAAAAATATTTTTTGCATTCTTAAGTCCCTCCGAGAGCTTACTTCCCGCAAGCACAACAGCTCTGGAGTGTTCTATGGCATTAGCGACCTCTTGCTTCAAGACTACCTCTTGTGCAAGTTCCAGTGCTCCTGCAATTGGAATTCCGGCATTGAGTAGTAGATAAAGACTTCTTGAAAATCGGGTGAGATCAATAAGTTGTGCCAATGAAGAAACAAGCGGAAGTTTGAAAAGAAGGTGCAGAAATTCTCTTTTCTTTTCTCTATAGAAGAAAAAGCCTCCAACTCCCAGAGCTCCCATACCAAGGAAAACAAAGATAGTGTATTCGGTAAATATCTGAGACATTGCAATGAGAATTTTTGTAGGTAGAGGAAGCGGAACACTGAGTCTTGAAAAAACGCTTGAAATTTTTGGAACGACAACGATAAGTATCATAAGAAGTACTCCTACGAAAACAAAGAAAATAAGTACAGGATAGGTCATCGCGCCCTTTATTTTGTCTGAGAATTCAGCATCTTTTCTGATTGATGTCTTAAGATCGGTTAATGTCACATCCAGTGTTCCTGCTTCCTCCGATGCTTTAATAAGATTGACGGTAATTTTGTCAAATATTTTCGGAAATTTTTCAAGCGCATCGGCGACATGATTTCCTGCAGAAAGGTCGGCTTTTAACGACTCGAGTAGTTTTCTTTGACTTCCCTTCGCATCCTCCAATAGAGAATCCACAACTTCAAGTATGGGGATTCCTGCCGAAAGCATAGTTGCAAGATTACTGACAAGTCCCAACTTGTCTGATGTCGAGATCCGGAGGGATTTTGTATTAGTATTATTAAATAAGCGCATATTTATAAGGATTCTACTTTTGTGACACGAAGAACTTCTTCAATTGTAGTCATGCCTTTTACTACTTTATTGAGTCCGTCATCAAGCATAGTAGTCATACCTTCCTCAATAGCTCTTTTTTGAATAACATCCGAGTCATTTTTTGCCGTAATCAAGGCCTTTATATCTTTTGTTACCTCAAGAACTTCAAAAATTCCAAGCCGTCCGGCGTAGCCTGTCGAGTGACATATTTTGCACCCCTTCCCTCTATACAGTCTCACAACCTCTTTGTCCCCAAAATATCTTGTGATAACTCTTGTTGGTAAATTTTTTGTGAGATCGGACCTTTCTATATCGTATGACATTTTGCACATATCACAGATTTTGCGTATCAGGCGTTGGGCGATGATCACATTGACAGTCGATGCGACAAGGAACGGTTCCACTTTCATGTCAATTAGTCTGGGTAGCGCTGTAGCAGCATCATTGGTGTGAAGAGTTGAAAGTACTAAGTGTCCGGTAAGCGCTGCATTTACTGCAATGCCCGCGGTTTCGCCGTCCCGGATTTCACCAACAAAAACTACATTTGGATCTTGTCGGAGTATAGATCGTAGGCCATTTGCGAAGGTCAGGTCAGTTTTTGGATTTACATTGATTTGATTGACCCCTTTGATTCTGTACTCAACAGGATCTTCGATTGTGGTAATGTTTTTTTCCCGCGTATTAAGAATTTTTAGAATTGCGTATATTGATGTGGTTTTTCCGCTTCCGGTCGGCCCGGTTGACAGAACCATTCCATAGGACTTACTGTATGCATTTGTTACTTTTTTAAGATCAGTCTCGCTCATTCCTAAGTCAATAAGTGAGAACTGCCTAAAGTGGGATGCTAGAAGTCGGAGCACTGCTTTTTCACCGTCTGCAATTGGCAGTATTGACACGCGGATATCAAGATTTTCCTCTTCAAGCTTTATCCTCATTTTTCCGTCTTGAGGGGCAAGGTGCTCGTCTGTCCGGAGTTTTGAGAGAATTTTTATTCTTGAAATGACCCTGTCATGGAAATTTTTGGGAAGATACAACACATCATGTAGAATTCCATCAATTCTGAACCTGACGAGTGAATCTTTCTCTTCAGGTTCGATGTGAATATCCGATACTTTATCCTGATATCCGAATTCAACGAGAAGGTTTACGATTTTTTCGATCGGGGCAGCATCGGTCACTTTAGAAATATCGGTTATTCCCAATTCTTTCTGAAGCAGTTTCTCAAAAGATTTTTGTAGGTCTCTTTTGTAAATTCTGAGAATATTTTCTATATCGCGTTCTGTTGTGAGGTAGGGAATCACTTTAAGCCCCGTTTTTTTGCTGATGGCTTGCAAAATTTCCACTTTTCTGGGGTCTATCGTTGCTACTTTTAACCCATCTTGTGACTTTTCAAAAGGAACTACTTTGTGTTTCCGTGCGATTTTTTCAGGAACTATATGGAATATATCTTCAGGAATTGAGAGCTTTGAAAGCACTGTGAACGGGATGTGCAGGTAGTCGGCAATAAGAATTCCTAAATTTTCATCAGAGATAACATCCTTTTCAATGAGAGCATCGCCCAGGCTTACATTTGAATTTTTTGAAAACTCAATTAGTTCCTGAATGCTTTGCTCCGTAGCAAGCCCAGTTTTTAACACCAGCGCTTTTATCTGGTCATCCGAAATAATCATAGGCAGGTTATGCGTTATTTACGATCGATTTTACTTTTGAAAGTAAATTTTCAAAATCAAAAAATGTTTTATTGACATATCCGGTTGCGCCTAATGACATCGCCTTCGTAATATCTGTATCTTGACCCAGTGTTGAAAACACAAGAATTGGAAGCCCCTTCAAAGACTCATTCTTTTCAACTTCTATTAATACTTCAAACCCGTCTTTTTTAGGCATTATTAGATCGAGGAGCATGATGTCGGGCTTCTTGACTAATAATTTTTGTATCGCTTCTTCCCCATCTTGTGCGACTTGTACTGTGATACCGTTTTCAGTGAGTTTTTTTGTGTAGAAGTGTTGAAAGAAATTGTCGTCTTCGGCAAGTAGTACATACATATATTATATTTGATTTTTAAGTACTGAGACAAACTGTTTTGTCTGGGAGAGCAAATCGCTTATTTTTCCGATATGTTGCGGTAATAGTTGATAGGTATCGGATGCTGGGTGAATCAGAGAATCTATCTCATCGCACGCTGAGCTTATTTCTCTATAGCCCATAACGCTTGATGAACCTTTCAGGGAATGAATATGACGAAAAAATTCTTTTGTCTCTTCATTGGATGGCGAATTAGCAATTTGAGACAGCAGGGATTCGGCTAATTGGATATGGTCGTTGGCCGTTGTTATAAAAAGCTGTTTGTACTCTTCTGTTGTAGTTGTAGGCATGAGCTAATCATACAATATTTACGTATTCAAACCAATAATGGTGCTCGCCTTGATTTATTTTTCACGCATACCGTAAACTAACATAAGAGAATTAAATAGTATGATAGCCTTTTTGTATTATCCGTTTTATTTGTTTCTATTTTGGTATAGAAGCATTCTTGGGAGTGTTTTAGGTTTTTTCATAGAATTCAATAGATATACTGCTTCGTTGCTTTCGACTCCATTACTTTTAAAAACATTTTTTCGTCCTTTGAAAAATGAGTATCGTCAAGGTCTTGTTGTATTTTCTGTTGTATTTGGCATGGTGGTCAAATCTTTTCTGATTTTTATAACGGCACTCATATTATTATTTCTCATTTTGGTTGAAGTTCTGGTCATGATTTTGCTTGTTTGCATACCTCCGGGTCTGGTTTTGCTAACAATAAAAGGAAGAGTGTTGCTATGAATAATAATTATTACTTTCTTTACTTTTTTTTCGACAACCCGTATGTCCGGTGGGCACGGGTACTTGTATTCATAATTATTGGAATAGTCGTGTGGTTGAATTTAGAAAATGCCGATTTTGTTATTAGAATTCTGCCGATTTATTTTTTGCTTATTCTTCAAGAGCTTTTTATCCATTTTAGCCTTGAGAATAGACATCCCGCCAAAAAAGTAACCGATCAGTATTCTCATGTAATTGAGTGTGTGGAATTCAAAACCCGAGCCCACCTGGAGCGTCATACCGATACTGCAAAAATCGTACACGAGCTACTCCAAGAGCACGATGTTAAGTACTTTAATAGGTTACTTGATTATGTGGATGTAAAAACCTTTGCTCAAGTTCCTGAGGAAGACGCGTTAAAAAAAGCCCAAGAGTTAGTTGTAAGCATGAATGGTTCTTACATCCATGCGGTAGATATCTACGCATCTTATCTCATTCTATTGGATACCGTTTCAAAAGAACTTTTTAATACAGGAATTGAGGAGAAAGATATTTTAACCGTTCTGTCGTGGGTTCGGAAAAAAGCCGGGCTTGATGGGAAAAAACATAAAGGTCTTCATTTTTCGGGGAGTGGGGTATTTGATTTTTTTGTATACGGGTGGAGTGCTGAGCTTTCCCGCTACGCCTCAAACTTTACAAGAGAAGTGCTCAATGGAGAGAGGGCAGAGCCCATAGGTCGTGCGGACGAATACGATTTGTTGGTTACAGCTCTGTCGAAAGACAGCGCAAGCAATGCACTTCTTGTGGGTCCTGCGGGTGTAGGGAGGACTTCACTTATTTCTCAATTTGTTATTGATTCAGACAGATCTTTACTTCCTCATTATGTTTCGAACAAAATTGTTTTTAAGTTATTTGCCGACAGGTTGGTTGCAGGTGTTACGAATGAAGGTGATTTGGAGTCACGATTTGTATCTCTCTTTTCGGAATTGGCGCATGCAGGAAACATTATCGTGTATATTCCAAATGTCGAAAATATATTTGGTGGTGGAGGACTTGATGTAGATATTTCCGGCGCGCTCGTTGAGTATTTGAAGAGCAGTCGTATTAAAATTATTGCAAGCACAACTCCGGCAGCATTCCAGAAATACATTTTTCCAAAACAAGAGATTAAAGCACTGTTCGATGTCATAGATATCAATGAGCCTGATGATGAGACAGCTGTATATATGGTGCTTGAAAAGGCAAAGGAATACGAAAGTAAAAAGCGGATCACAATTTCGTATAGTGCTGTAAAGGAGGCGTGTGCATTTTCAGATTCTTACGTAAATGATGGTACGGCGATGCCCGGAAGAGCCATCCGGTTGCTTGATGATGTTATCGCCCACTCAAAGACACACGGTGTTAAAAAAATAAGTAAAAAGGAAGTGCAGGATTTTTTGCAGGAAAAAACCCACATTGCTTTAAGCGAACCGTCGAGGGAAGAAGGGCAGAAACTACTTAATTTGGAGAGCGAATTACATAAGCAGGTTATCTCTCAGAATGAGGCAGTTGCGGCAATTTCTAATGCAATGCGGAGAGTCCGTTCGGGAATGAACGATAGTAAAAGGCCTATTGCTTCGTTTCTTTTTCTGGGTCCAACGGGAGTCGGAAAGACAGAAACGGCAAAGGCTCTTGCCTTGTCTTACTTTGGAGATGAGGAAGCTATGATCAGGTTGGACATGAGCGAGTATCAGAACCCGGATTCGGTCGATAGGTTCTTGGGTAACAATAACGGGCAGTATGAAGAGACACTGACCGATAAAGTACTTAAGAATCCTTTTTGCTTGATACTTCTGGATGAATTTGAGAAGGCAAATCCTCCCATTTTAGATCTTTTTTTGCAGGTTCTTGATGAGGGGCATCTAACGGACAATTTAAATCGAACCGTATCATTTAAAAACACTATTATTATTGCAACTTCTAATGCGGGAAGTGAATTTATCAGAGAAGAATATAGAGATGGTGTTTCAAGTGAATCATTAAAAACGAAACTTCTGGAAAAAATTCTTGAGTCTCACACATTTAAGCCTGAACTTGTGAATCGTTTTGATGAGGTTGTAGTTTTTAGACCTTTAAATGAAAAAGATGTAATCGAAGTCTCAAAGTTATTCTTGAATGAGGTAATAGAAAGGGTTTCGGAAAAACAAATAACGTTGTCATATCAGGCAACGGTTCCGGAATTTATTGCAAAGAATTCATACAGCATGGAATTCGGAGCGAGGAACATCAAGCGATTTATCGAGCAGTCGGTAGAAAACAAGCTCTCTAAAATGATTTTGTCTCAAGAACTACCGGGGGGCAGTATTGCTAGCATGACCGTTGCTGATGGAAGTATTGTCATTATTCCTCAAAACAAATATACTTGAGTGACTGCCTATGAAGTATGCGTTTTTTGAACTTGAAAATTGGGAAAAAGAGTATTTTCAAAAAGAGATAACCGATAACGAACTTGTTTTTTTTGATGCTCCACTCGACTTTGATACTCCCGGATTGGACACTTTTGATGTCGTAATTGTCTTTATCCACTCCCAGCTGAATAAAGAGTTACTAGACAGAATGCCAAATCTGAAATTTATTACCACGATGTCTACGGGATTTGATCATGTAAATATTGAGGAATGTAAGGCTCGCGGGATTATTGTTTCCAATGTACCATCTTACGGGGAGACAGTTGTTGCGGAGCATGCATTTGCCTTATTATTGTCCATCGCAAGAAGGCTTCCCGAATCAATCGATAGAGTAAGAAAAGGCAATTTTATGCCGGGAGGGCTCACCGGATTTGAGTTGCGTGGTAAGACGATAGGGGTTATTGGGGTTGGGAGTATTGGAAGCAATGTGATAAGAATCGCAAAGGGATTTGGAATGAATGCAATTGTGTATAAGAGAACGCCGGATTATGCCCTCGAGAAAGAGTTGGGATGCAAATTTGTGGATTTAAACGTTTTGTATCAGCAGTCTGATATTGTTAGTCTTCATATTCCGTACACAAAAGAAACACATCATTATATAGGCGATGAACAGTTTGGCCAGATGAAAGATGGAGTTGTTATTATCAACACTGCGCGTGGAGCTTTGATAGACACCAGTGCCTTACTGCGGGCACTGGATTCCGGCAAGGTTAAGGCAGCCGGTCTTGACGTGCTGGAGGAAGAACCCTTACTACAGGAGGAGAAAGACCTTCTTTCTCAACATTTTGATAGCGAGAAGTTGTTGACCGTTCTGCAGGATCATATGCTTTTAAATCATCCTAAAGTTGTTATAACCCCACATAATGCGTTCAACAGCGATGAGGCATTGAAAAAAATCGTTGAGACAACCCATGAAAATCTTGTAGGTTTTGTTGCCAACTCCCCGATGAACGTCGTATCTTCTTGAAAATAGAATGTTTCACCGTATAATGGTCGGTGTAGCTGTACTTTTGTTTAACTTTCTTAAAGATTATTAAATATGGACTTTTTTGAATATCTAGATCACTCCAAAGAACTTATAAAAAGTGAGATAAGCCTCTTTATTAAGAAAAAGCAGGAGGAGGAATTGCCAAAAGTTTTTAAAGAACAAAGACTACTCGAATCATTGGAGTCTTTCGTGAGTCGTGGGAAATTCGTTAGAGGAACGTTGTTTCTTTTGATGGTAGAGGCTTTGGGAGGAAATATTACAGCAAAACATATCCGAATTGCGTGCGCAATTGAGCTCATGCACTCATCACTTCTTGTCCAGGATGATGTTATCGATAAAGATAAAATGCGGCGTGGGGCACGTACCGTTTTTTCTCAATACGAAGAAGAAGGAAAAAATATAGGGGCTTTTGATCCCTACCATTATGGGGTATCAACTGCTTTTATAGTTGCAGACGTAGCCTTCTTCTTTGCCATAGAGCTTTTATCAGATTACAATTCTCCTTCATTGTCGTCTCTTTTGAAGTATTACGCTCACGAAGTGTACTTAGTTGCGGTTGCAGAAAGTGTTGATTCAATTTTTGGTCAGACAGATCGTGAACCAACAAAAGAAGAAATTTATGCTGTATATAAATATAAAACGGCTCGTTATACTTTTTCCCTTCCATTCGAAATGGCTGCAATTGTTTCCGGCTCGAATTCTAACACCCGAAAAAGTCTAAGTAACTTAGGGGAAATGGCAGGTATTATTTTCCAACTGAAGGATGATGAGATCGGGTTGTTTGGGAAGGAAGAAACAATTGGAAAACCTGTTGGTTCCGATATCCGTGAAAATAAAAAAACCATGATAAGGTACCATCTTTATAATGCTTCAAATGGCACCGACCGCAAGACACTAGATAGCTGTTTTGGAAATCCAAGTGCTGAAAAAAGTGAAATTGAAAAAATCAAATTCCTTTACCAAAAATATGAAATTGATAAGATTATCAATTCCGAAATCGAGAGTATAATGGATAAGGTATGGGAGAATTACAGGGCTTTAAATATAAGAGCAGAGTTCAAAGAGATATTGAAGGGGTTGTTAGAGTTTAATTTAAATAGGTCTTATTAATTTATGAATATAATTGTTAGACTTTTGATTCTTATTGCTGCTGTGTACGTTGCATCATATATTTTACCGGGAGTAAGAATTGATTCATTTAGCTCATTGTTTGTCGTGGCCGTTATACTGGGTGTGGTTAATACCTTCATAAAGCCTATTCTGGTAATTTTGACCTTACCGCTCACAATTATTACATTCGGTATTTTTCTGCTTCTTCTCAACGGTGCGCTTGTTCTTTTGATAGATCTTTTAGTTCCCGGGTTTTCTGTCGCGTCTCTAATTTCAGCTATACTGTTCAGCATTGTAGTTTCGTTAGTATCCTGGTCGCTTCAGAAAATTTCCTGAGAATTAAAGTCCTTGGAGGTCGGCTTGTAGGGTTGAAGTTTCCGCTGTAGGATCCGTAATATCAGATTCAAGAACAGATTCATCCGTTGGTGTTACGGTTGGGGACGGTGCTGTTGTTGGCGAAACCGTTGTTACCGGTTTTTGAGCTGCGGGTTTTGGAGTGGATGAAGTTTGGCTAATTATGAAGTAGTAAAGGACTCCAAGAATTATGATCAAAAGAATGAGAATTCCGGCAACGATAAGAAGACCATTGTTTTTCTTACCCGGAGGAGTAATAACCGGCGCAGAGGCAACAATTGGAGGGGGTGGTGTTACCGGCGGCGGCGTGGTTGCTGCAGAAGGAGCAGGTGCGGCACTTGGTGTCGGCATGACAGGTGTTACCGGCGGCGGAGTTGCGCCTGCTACTGGTTGTGTTGGTGGTGTTTGTGTGTTGTTTTCCATAGGTTACGGTGTAGCTGTCACAGACGGCGTGATAGAGGCTTTTTCTCCCATTAATAATCCAAGTTCTTTATAGGTTTTTTTTATGGCAAGTTGTGCTTCTACTACCAGCTTGTGTACTGCCTTAATATCCGCTGTAAATGTCTTGACTGTTGTTGCCGCAGCAGTACGAAGAGCTGCTTCTGTTGTTACATCAACAACATAGTCCTTTACTGCCTGCGCATCAACGGCACTTTTTGCATCTGCAAGTGCTTTTGTCGCATCATCTATGTCTGCTTCAAGCGTTGCAGTATCTTTTCCTTGAGACTTAAGTGCGGCTGTTTTCTCAGTGATGGTAGCCAATATTTTGGTAAGACGCTCAATTCTTGTGCTCATTTCGGTTGTCCTTTTCTTGTTGATATCTTGGATCCTTGCATCAAGATTTGTAAGTACATTCATTTTTCGTTGGTCTTTGATTGCTGCAAGTTTTTCTTTAAAGGCCTCTCGTGCATCACTCATATTTTCTTTCAAGGTATCTTTTGCCTCTGTTACTGCTTCTTTCATGGCGTCTTTTGCTTCCATCCGCGCAGCTTTGACAGGTTTTGTAGTTGGAGTTGCCGAGGTTTCCGTTGTCGCAGTCATGGCAGCTTCCGTTTCAGCATACGAAGAACGAGGAATTGCCAGAAGGATGATTAAGGACAATAAGACTAAAATGTTTTTTACCACATATCATGATAGCCAAAAAGAGGAAAAATTGTCAAGCCCGACTCGGGTTATAAAAGCCCTTTTTTGATATCCATCCTTATCTTCTCGACATAGCTGTTGAAGAAATAAAGATTGTGGAAGGTAAGCAGTCGAAGACCGGTGATTTCATCGGCACGGAATAAATGGGTAATATAATCTCTTTTGTAATTAACGCACGTACTGCATGGACATTTTTTGTCCAAGGGGCTATTGTCATCCAGGAATTTGGATTTTTTCATATCAAGTCTTCCCTCCGAAGTGAAGGCAACTCCGTGTCTTGCATAGTGTGTCGGAACAATGCAGTCGAATGTATCAATTCCTGATTTCATGATTTCCGGGATATCCTCAAGATGCCCTATTCCCAAAAGATGAATGGGTTTAGCTTCCGGTAGATGGGGTAGTGTAAATGAAAGCATGTCTGCCATTGTGTGTTTTTCATCGCCGAATTCTCCCCCTATACCAAATCCGTCAAATGGAAGACTTCCTATATATTTTGCGCTCTCGGTGCGCAAATCCTCAAATTTACCCCCCTGTACGATCCCATAGAGAGCTTGATTGGTTTTCTTACTTTCAAGACAAATCTGTGCCCATTTGTGAGTTTTTTCGAGCGACTGTTTTGTATAGTAATAATCGGCGACTGGAGAAGTACATTCATCAAATGCGAACATGATATCGGCTCCAATTGATTCTTGAATTGCAATTGACTCCCGTGGACCGATAAACAACTTTTGTCCATCTTTCGGACTCCGGAAAAAAACTCCATCCTCAGTGATTTTTACATTTTTCGGTTTTTTACTTGTAGTTACTTTTAGATCTGTCTTTCCTTTCAATATCTTTCCAACTCCATGGTCGCGTCCAAAGCCCAGTGAGAATACCTGAAAACCCCCGCTGTCGGTCATCAGGGGTCGGTCCCAATTCATAAATGTATGTATCCCGCCTGCTTTCTTTAGATATTTCTCGCCCGGCTTTAGATGGAGATGAAAGGTATTGGCAATAAGTATTTGTGCTTTTGTTTCTTCAACCTCCTTTGAGGTCAAGGTTTTGACAACTGCCTGAGTTGCCACCCCGACAAATGATGGTGTTTCAATCTCACCGTGAGGGGTTTTTAGAATACCGATTCTTGCTTTTGATTTTTTGGATTTGTATGTAGCCTTAAATTCGATCATGAAGGGTATTGTATCAGAAAAAATGAAGCAGGAATCTTAAAATTACCTTTTTTCAAAATAAAGAGTAACTGTTGAGGAAATTGTCTGGGTTCCGGGTTGAAGTTCTGCTACGGGCGCGTTGCTTCCTCCGGCACCCATACCAATTGCTTTATCGTAAAACATTGGGACTGGTGAACCTCCTGATGACTCGACAATATTTACAACTTTTCCAAGTTTAATGCCAAGCTGGTTTGCTAATTTTTGTGCCTGCTCTTTCGCATTGTCAATTGCTTTTTGACGCGCTTGTTCGCGATAGCTTTCCGGTTTGTCCACCGTGTAGTTGGTTCCCATGACTTGATTTGCACCCGCTTTTGTTGCCGCTTCAATTGCTTGAGGAAGTTTTGCCGTTTCACGAACTTTTACGGTTACTGTCGTATTTCCTGTGTAGCCGGTGATAGCTCCGGTTGCCACTCTTGAGTAATCATACATAGGATTAATCGAGTAATTGGAGGTTTTGATATCTCCTTTTTCAATACCAAGTGAGGCAAGCACTGAAACAATGGCATTATTCACTGTATTAATTTTACTTGACGCTTCATCAACCGTTTTGGCGTCGTTGACAATTATTCCCAGATCGACAGATGCAGTGTCGGGCGTAATATCAACTTTTCCTTCTCCGACGACCGCAAGTTCTCCTGATGCACTTCGTGAGGTTACAGTTAGAGGATAGGAAATATTGAGAAAATTGATAAGCCATAATGCAGCGATGCCAATAATTACTGCAAGAGTGTAGGTCGTAAGAAATTTATTTCCATTAATCGTTTCTTTGATATCAGTCATAATTACAGTTTAGAAAATTAGGGTCTGGAAATCAAGGTTTAATGTGGATAGTTTTACCCTTTTTTGTAATAAACCCCTCCTTTAGAAGTTGTTCCAGTGCAATATGAAACATTTCTTTGTTTGTAAAATGCAAGGCAAGATCTTTTTTTGTGAGAGGCTTACTGAGTAGTAATTTCAATATATTGCCCCTTGCTTGTCGTTGCGAACCTTCAAATTTTGACTGAATAGTATAGTGTGCGCTTTTCTTATTTGGATTGGGAATTGTTTTGCCAAGATACGCCCCATAGTCCATAAGTGCATAGTACCAATTCCGGAAGTTTGATTTCGGTAATGTTCGAAAAATCATAGGAAGCAGCTTATTATCAGAAACGTTTTCTTTGTCGGGAAAAAACTCGTGTATAAAAACTCTCCTTATATTGGTTTCGATAAAAACATACGGTTTGTTTGTGGAAAAAACATAGATAGCACCTGCCGTATTTGGTCCTACTCCGGGAAGATTTATAAGAAAATCGGGGTCAGAAAAGAAGTCTCGTTCCCTCTTATGCAAGCATATGATCTCAGAAGCCTTTTTAAGAAACAATGCCCGCCTGTTGTACCCGAGACCATGCCACAAATGTAACACCTTCACCTGGGAAGCATGCGCAAGTGATGTTGTTGTGGGAAGTTCTTGGGTAAAAGAATTGTACTTTTCAGTAACCCGTGATGTCTGGGTTTGTTGCAGCATAATTTCTGATACCAGAATTTTGTAGGGGTCTTTCGTATTTCTCCAGGGAAAAGAGCGTTTGTTGTTGCTATAAAAATCCCAAATTTTTGTCTGAAATTTTTTAACTTTTTTGTCTGTTTCTTGATGGTGAAGATTTTGTATAGTCTTTATGGTAGACAATATAAAACACAACGGGTATAAAAAACAACATTATGATTCCTGAAAATGAAAGCCCGGCGATAATAGCCCCACCCAGTCCACGCCAAAGAGGATTTGAAAGTGAAATCGGGATAAGGCCAACAATAGTTGTAAAAGAACCTAGGAACACCGGTTCCAATCTGCTTGCTGCACCATCCGCTATTGCATCATTGAATTGCATGTTAGCTGCAAGGTTGCGGTTGAATTTATCGACCAAAAACATGGCATGGGTAACGACGATTCCAAAAAGAGAAAGTACGCCAATTAGAGCCGGGAATGAAAGAGGTGTTCCGGTTAGCGCAAATACAACTAATACTCCTGAGATAGCGACCGGAATAACTAACATGACAATGAGCGCTTTTCGATAACTTCTGAATTGGACAACCATAGTTCCCAGAATCAGAATTCCTGCAAGAAGCATGGCTTGTAGAATTGAAGCTACAGATTTCTGATTTTCTTCATTTTGGCCACCTGTCTGGTAAGAATAACCATCAGGCATATCAAGATTTTCTACAAATTTTAGTAGTTTGGTGTTGGCCTCACTTACAGAATATCCTATGGTTACACCCGAACTTATTGAAATAGTCCTTTTTGTGTCCAGATGTGTAATCGATGTCGGATTTGTTTCAAGGATAAAATCCCCAAGAGACAGGAGCGGAATATAAGTACCGTTGTTATTTGGGATAGTCAGTCTTCCCAAATCTTCCGGGCTTTGAGTTTCCGGGCTCATTCGGAATACAATGTCTTGCGACTCTCCTTGGTCCAATTTAACTTTTTTAAATGTAAATCCAGTTGTGAAGGTTCTCATCCAAAGCCCGAGCGATTCATAGCTAACCCCTTCCTTCGTTACTTTCGAAGGATCCGGAATGAACGTGAGCTTTGACGTCCCCGGATTTACCGATTTTGTAACGTTAATAATTCCTTGTTGCTTGTTCAGATATTCGACAATCTTGTCCGCGTATTTATCAAGCTGAGTAAGGTCGTCTCCCAACAATTGCACTTGTACTTCTGCTCCTGCAGGTGGTCCACCCGATTGTTCGATGATGGTTATTTTTCCGTCAATTTTTATGGACTCTATTTTTTTGCGAAGGGTCTCAGCTATTTTTATCGAGTCCATTTTTCTTTTATGTTTTTCCGGCAAGGCAAGAGTGTAGAGAACAAGATTTGATCCTGAGCGGAAATCCTGAGAGCCAGCGTCGATACCTCTTCCAATTTCTGATGTTACATATTCAATTCCTTCAGTTTTTCTTAGATACTCTTGTAAAAGCAAACCATTCTCGGTAGCCTTCTTTGTATTTGTTCCACTGGGTAATTCAAGATTGACATATAATTGATCCCCCTCGCTTTTTGGGAAAAATTCGTTTGTGACAAAACCAAATGGTACAAGAAGGTAGGAAAATACTGAGAAACAGACAACTGCAATCAGAACTTTTCGCCGAGCACTTTTTGAATTGAGAATTCGCAAAATTATTCTTTTGTAATATCCTGCGAAGTGTTCGATATCAATGATGCGATCGTTGAATTTTTTTGCATATGTTTTGCTCATATCAACAACATTTTTTCCGATAAGTTCATTTATTTTTTTAGATATAGTTTTTCGAATACGAATACCAATAAAAGCCAATAGCAAAATGAGTAAGAGTATCAGCAGGAAAAATGGATTTGAGTTAAACAGAGATACAATAAGAAATACGCCAACAAAAACGCCTATAAGTTTGAGTAGTATGATCACGCGCCTTGGAAGTTTCAATTTTAAGATGACTATCATGAGCGGTATTGTTATAAGAACAGCAATTGCTGTTGATGAATAAAGCGTTGTTGCAACAACAATTGGAATTGTTTTGATGAATTCACCGATAATACCCGTTGCTATCAGTAGTGGTAAGAATGCCCAGGATGTTGTAATAGTTGTGCTCCAAATCGGAACGATAAGATCTCTCCATACCAGAAGTCCGGTTTGCTCCGGCGTGAATTTTTTGGTTCTATAATACGAAGTCATTCCGGTAACAACGACAATAGTATCGTCAACAAGTAACCCCAAAGCCAATAACAGCGAGAAAAGAGTTAAGAAATTTAAGGAAAGACCAACGGCATGAATGACGGTAAAAGTGACAAGAAAGGTAAGTGGAATAGTAAGAACTGCTACCAATGCCTGGCGGACTCCAAGAAAAATAAGAAAAGTAACGAACACAAGAATAAGGGTATCCCGAAAACTTTCGGTTAAATTTCCAAATTCTTCATCAATTAATTTGGAAGCATCGGTTATTGTGAGAACTTCAAAGTGAGTTCCGTATGGCAGTAAGGCTTTATTGGTGATCTCTTGCATTTTCTTAACGGCATTATCGATTGTTGCGGAGCTATTTTTATAGACGTAGAACGTTGCAACTTTCGCCGGTTTGGAATCATTGGTTGCAATAAATGAATCCTTCGTGTCGGGTTTGGTTGTCTCAAGAACAGTTGCGATATCTGATAATTTCACTTGTGTGTCTTGAAGAGTTAGTGTAGTGTTGCGCAGCGTGTCGGTGGAGGTTATCGAAGGATTTATGCCGATAGGGAATGACAATTCGCTTGTTGAAATATTTCCGGCCGGATATGAATTTAAAAGACTATTAATTTTCTGGGAAAGAATGATTGGATTTATGTTGTTATTTA
>CAZPUU010000008.1:0-26552 GCA_964589835.1 uncultured Gammaproteobacteria bacterium | reverse complement strand
AATGTATTATGATCATCTCATGGCCTGAGGCAATTCTTTGTCTTGATGGAGATGCTTTTTTTGCATCAGTGACCCAAGCGGTACATCCGGAGCTAAAAGGAAAACCCGTTGTTACGGGTTATGAAAGAGGAATTGCGACCGCCGTGTCCTACGAAGCGCGGGCCCTAGGCGTAAAACGTGGCATGCCATGCTGGGAGATAGCAAAAAAATTCCCAAACGTTGTTATTACCCACTCCGACTATCGTCTTTATCATCTTTTCTCGGAAAAAATGTTTTCTGTAATGCGCAAATATTCTCCGTGTGTTGAAGTTTATTCTGTCGATGAAGGATTTTGTGATTTGAAAGGTATGCGCCGCCCATTGCACATGACATACGAGCAAATAGCGACTGCCATAAAACGTGAGGTAGAAAATTCTCTTGGCATTACTGTTTCGATAGGTCTTTCTGTCACAAAATCTCTTGCAAAACTTGCTGTCAATAAAAATAAGCCATCGGGTCTAACTGTTGTGCCGGGAAAAGAAATTGATCAGCTCTTAAAAGAAACGGCGGTTGATAAAATTTGGGGAATAGGTGGTCAATCAACAGCACTACTTAATAAACTTGGTATTACAACCGCTTACGAATTTGTAAAAAAATCTGAGCAATTTGTCAAGCAAAATTTTTCAAAGCCGTATCAGGAAATCTGGAGGGAACTCAACGGCGAAATGATTTATGGCGTCAGCCCTGATGCCAAGCGGGTATACAAATCGATGACCCGGTCCTCTACGGTCACCCCCGCAACCAACGATAAAGATATTCTTTGGGCACGTCTCCTGTCACACATTGAAGATGTTTTTACGAAAGCAAGAAATTACAACTACGCTGTCAAAAAAGTATTTATCTATCTAAAAGATCAGTCGTTTCATCATCATGGAATAGAGATAAAACTTACCGAATCAAGTTCGTACCCCATGGCCATACGGCAAGAATTAAAAGAGGGATTTGAAAAGATTTATAAGAAAAACGTACTTTTCAGAGCCTCAGGTGCCACAATTTATGATTTTTGCGAAAATAACCAACGCCAAGCCTCACTATTTTTTGGAAATTCTGAGATGGAAAGTAAAGCAAAAAAATTATACCCGATGGTGGAAAATAAAAAAGTTGATTTCGGAACCTCACTTTTCGATAGTGATCGCCTGATCAGAAAAAAGAAGGAAATCAAACTCTCTATCCCGCTTCTTTCCAGACTGGAATAATCAGTAGTATGAATACGCCCATGAGGCAATTTCTAAAATTCCTTTTGTGCGTAAAAATTCCTTCTTTTTCTCGACAGAAATAGCATCTTCAAACCAAATAATATGTTCTCCATCGTTTTCGTCGGTATATTTTATAGAAGGTTCAGACGTTCCTGCGTTGCGGATTAAATTACAATTTTCGTATTTACATTTATCTACAAATTCCTTTTCAATTTCATTCGTGCTTAGGGGAACTCCATTTGTTAGTGATTGTCCTTTCCCATCCACTCTCCAGTCGTATCCAAAATAACCAAAAGTTATAACCATCTTTTGGTTATCGACATCTTTTTGAAAATCTTCAATCATCTTGCGGAAATCATATCCATAGGAATTTGTATCGGTAAGTGGAAAATTCGGACCGGGGTTTCCCCTGGATTTCGAGAAGTCGTACGCCATGATTATCACCTTATCTGCCATTTGACCGATTTTTTTTACATCAAATGGACGCGATTGAAAATATGTATCACCATAGAGAGTTACGTAAAACGCCATATTTTGAGCACCTACCCGCTCTGAAAATAACTTATAAAATGCCGTTATGTTGTTTGTTGTACTATCAAATCCAAAAGCGGACGTTTCATAATCAAGGAGAATCCCGTTAAAATTATTTTCCTTCGCAATCTTGATTGCATCAGTTATTAACTGTTCCTGCAGGGTTGGGTCTTTAATGATTTTGGCATTTATATTTTTATCAAGCATTCTGACTGCAAGGATTCTCTCATCAGCATTTGGGGTAAGATTTATAAAAGTTTTTAATTTGCTGTACCCTTGATCTCCGATCTCGATTCCTTTTTCATTTGCACCCACCCCAAAATATATAAGAGCTGCTTTACTATCCTCAACAATATTTTTTGTAAAAGTCCAATAGGGAACAAATACGTAATTTTTCGAAATTTTCTGAGGTATGGGAGTAGGACTTACTATTTCGGGCAGTTTAACTTCGGCTTGCTTCGTTTTCTCGGGACGGGCATACCAATAAAGACAAATGCTCCCAACAATCACTGCAAGGACAATAAGAAGCTTCTTCACAATGGCGTAATTGTATCACACGAGGTAAAATTAATGACCTGGGATAGGTTCAAAACCTGATTTTTTAAGCAGAGGTATTAGTTCTTCTGTGGGCAAACCGTAAGCAAGCCCCGTATAAGACCCCTCTACACTTGCGATGAAGGAAGTTATGTACGTAAAAACAAGCGCAAATCCGGCTGCCCACTGAGTAACCGGAAAATCTTGTACATATTTCTTCAGTTCCTCCGGATATAGTTGCCTTAATGAATATTTCACCTCTATCGTTGTCGAATAATCGATGCCATTTTTTTTATCGATATAACAAAATCCTGTGTAATTTATTGCTTTTTTCCCGGACAAAAAAGAAAGCATATCAAATGCTTCTTGCGTACTTGACGGTTTCTCAAAAACCCTACCCTCAGAATAACTAAAAGTGTCACACGCAATTATGATACCTTTCTCCGATTTTGCAATTTTTTCAGCTTTTTTACGCGCAATTTTTTCTGCCCGTACCCCCAAATCCGCATCTCGAATTAATTTTTCGTCGATAAAAGCAGGCATAGGCTTAAAAGGAATACCGAGTGAGGACAACAACTCCGCGCGTGCCTTACTCTGGGAGGCAAGAATAATATTCATTCTAAAGTGATTCTATCATATGCAATAACCAGTCAAATATCAGTTTGTGTTATCAAGACAATATAAACCTTGCACCTGGCAGAAATCGTGGTATCATTATTGTAATTTCATGGCAGACACAAACGAAACGTTTCTCAATCCTTCAAGACGGCAATACAATTATGACAACTCAAGAACGTCGGGAAACAAGGCGCGCATCATATTCATTGTTTTAGGTATTGTTGTCCTTATTGGCCTCATTATATTTGCCGCAGTTGCAACAGGTGGAAAGGGAGAACAGGAAATTACAATAACTCCAACACAGAGTATCCCCACAGAAACACCAATTCCGACAGAAGAACCATCTCCCACACCAAATACAAAAGTGACTCCTACGAAGGCGCCAAAAGTATCGCCAACTCCTGGGAAGACATCACCTACACCTGGAAAAGGCACACCAGTACCGGGTGGCTCTTCTGTCGACAAGGCGAGTGGCCTTGACAGGGCAGACCTTAAAGTAGCTATACAAAATGGGAGTGGTGTTGCAGGTGCTGCAACAAAAGCATCAAGTCTTTTGAAAAAATTGGGTTACGATGTCGTTTCATCCGGAAATGCTGATAATTTTGACTACGAAGGAACAACAATTCAAGTTAAAACTACAAAGAAAGCGTACTTGGATATTCTTAAAAAGGACTTAGCAGAAGAATACACGATAGATACTGCAACATCAAATTATACCGGAGACGAAGCTGACGCTGTTGTGATTATCGGGAAATAGCTCTAGCGTAATCCATGCTTGTCAGCACATCCCGGCCATGGATCATAACCCCTTCCACTATCTCTTCCTATTATTGCAATCTGGATCTGCTGCTCCCTTGTTGCAAGATCCGGTCTTGGAGCAAATTCTAACCCTCCGTAGGTAGTCCAGAAATCCATGTCCATTTGTAATCCCCCGAAGTACCCATTCCCCGTGTTTATATCCCACGTATTTGTCGATTCACATCCTGCTAGTGTATCCCAAACTCCTACCTCATTTATTATCGGTCTGGCAGATGACTTATCTAATTGAGCTGCGGCAACAGCCCCATTTTGGGAGTATTCTTCAGAAGGGGGTTCTTGAGTTATTTCTGCCACATCCTCATTATTCAATGGCTTCTCTTCCTCAACTAATGCATGCCCAAACTCAACTTCACTCGATAGCAACGGCAAATATATAACTGAGGGGATGAAGGGATCTCTCTGAATAAATAATGTGTGTTCAGTGCCTGCACCTTTTGCATTAATTTCTGTTTCAGCCATCCGGTCATTACTAGCAACAAGAGAACTTGAAATGGCCACGATGGATGCCGCCCTACAAAACACCTCTTTGCGACTTATTTTTCTTTCACCAAATATTTCAGGTCTCATATGTATTTTGAGCCTGGGCTTAATCTAAAGAGGTAAAAAAAATCCTCTCACGGTGGAGAGGATTCATTCAGAACCTTCCTTACACCCGGCGCTGGTTATTGATGGAAACTCTGCTAAGTATTCAGAGAACCGTCTGGGTTGTAGATGCTTTTCTCTTACGGTGGAAGTACCGCGGCTTGTCCCTATTGAATAGGGACAGTTCTAGCATCATTTTTTAATTAAAAGTATTATACCAATTTGTACTTAATAAGTAAAATTTTGTATATTTTTGAAGTATAATAAGGAATATGCAAAATATTAGCCGGATTCTTCGACTTTCAAAACCACTTCACAAACTGATTGGAATTATTGCGGTACTGATAATCGTATCTTCAGTCATGCAATTGGCAGTTCCTTTCTTCTCAAAATTTATCGTTGATGAAATAGTCGCACATATCCAACACGGTGAGGGGAATCTTCAAAAACTCATTACTCTTGTAATCATAGCTTTTTTCATGAACACGATTGGAGTTGTGTTGACTTCGATTTCGTCAAGAATGGGTGACCATTTTGCAGGTCAAATTAGGCAATTTCTGACAGAAAAATTTTACGACAAAGTTTTGGGATTACCACAAAGCTATTTCGACGGTCAACTTTCAGGAAAAATTGTCAACCAACTGAACAGAGGGATTTTTACAATTTACAACTTCCTGAACACAGCCTCAAATTTTATTGTTCCTATGTTTCTACAAAGCATTTTTACCATAGCTGTACTTGCATATTACAATTTACCGATAGCTTTTTTCACCTTTATACTTTTTCCTATTTATCTCACGCTCTCGTATTATTCAACGGTCAAATGGGGAAAAGAAGAGCGGAAAAAAAATATCCTTGAAGACAATACTCGAGGGCGAATTAATGAAGTCATCTACAATATCCGGCTCGTAAAAGGTTTTACCAGAGAAAAAGAAGAATACGAAACTGTATCAACAAACCTTACAAAAATTAACAAAATATATGCAAGACAGAGCACTATGTTTCATAAATTCGATTTTGCAAGAAATATGTCTCTTGTCATTATTCTTTTTGCCATCAATATTCTGGTTTTCTACAACACGTTTATAGGAGTTCTTACTATCGGAGAAATGGTACTTATCTTGCAATTGTTTAATCAGGCGCGTATTCCACTTTTTGCGATGTCATTTATACTTACTCAAATTCAACAAGCTGAGCAGGGAAGTCGTGAGTATCTTGAAATTCTACATCTCCCGACAGCCGAAAATTATCACATCGACGGGAAAAGAGAAGTCGTAAAAAACCCATCAATAGAGTTTAAAAATGTGTCATTCAATTATGAGGAATCCGAAACTGTCCTTAACAACATTTCATTTACGATCAACCAACACGAAAAAATTGCGCTTGTCGGCCATAGTGGCGCGGGTAAATCAACAATTGTAAATCTCATTATGAAGCTTTATACGCCGACGGAAGGTGAAATCTACCTGAAAGACAAGAAGTATTCAAAACTTACCCATAAATATATACGGGACAATATTGCGCTCGTCTTTCAGGAAAACGAATTGTTCTCATCAACTATCAGGGACAATGTTGCTTACGGGAAAGTAAAAGCTACAGAGAAAGAAATCATTCAGGCACTCAAAGCAGCAAATGCTTATGAATTCGTTATGAAATTTCCAAAAGGACTTGATAGCGAAATCGGGGAGAGGGGAGTCAAACTTTCAGGTGGGCAAAAACAAAGAATTCAAATCGCCCGGGCAATTCTCAAAGACGCGCCGATTCTAATCCTGGACGAAGCTACATCTTCACTTGATGCTAAAAGTGAAAAAGAGGTTCAAATCGCACTCGAAACGCTAATGCGCGATAGACTCACCATTATAATCGCCCATAGGTTTTCCACTATCCAAAATGTAGACAAAATCATAGTAATTGATAATGGAAAAATTGCAAATTATGGAACTCCAAAGGAACTTTCAACTCAAAAAGGACCATACGCTGAACTTCTTAGATATCAAATTGAAGGGAATCAAAAACTGCTCGATCAGTTTGACCTACACTAGACGAGTTTATATCCACGGGTTTTGACAGTTATTATCTCGTATTCACTCTCGGATGCCTTAAGCTTTCCTCTCAATCTTGCTACGAGCCGGTCAACTGCCCAATCCGATACTCCATAACTTTCTGCCTCCGGCCACACGTACTCAATGATTGCCTCCCTTTCGCATAGAACCCCCCTATTCTCTTCCAGCATTTTTAGAAGAAGGTGTTCTTTCTTTGAAAGTTCATGCTTTACATGATCTTTCGATATTTCATTTTTTTGAGCTATGTATTTTTCAAAAAGCTCACTGAATATACTCTCCCCTACAATTCCGGTATTCCATAAATACGCTGCCCTTTCTTTATCATCTTGAGATATTGATTTACCCTTAATAACCTTCAGCAACACTTCTTTCTCCTCATCAGTCAAAGACTCCCAAATTTCCTCCGACTGCAACCCTATTCTTTCATCAGAATACAATTCTTTTGATAAATTCTCTGAAACAGATATGCTCTTTTTTTCATGCATATATGACAAAGCGAACTGGAGGTATTGAGTGTATCCATCAACAATTGCCAATACTTTATCTGCCTCCTCTTTCGAAAAAGTAAGATTATATTTTTTGCAAAGCTCATTAAAAATGACAAATGAATCCTCTTTTTTACTCGGCGCGATAAACATGGTTCTTGCAAATGCCGAAACCGAGGCTTTCGTAAATACGGTCGGGGATAAAAATTCGAGACTCCTTACGCTTGTAAAAACATAAGAAAGGTTTTGGTGGCATGCGTCAACCAAACCTTGCAAATTTGCAAAGAATTCAGGTGTTACCACATCCTTTATCCTGTCAAATCTCAAGAAAAATATCGTAGGTGTAATACCCTCCTCAACGAGTCTACCCAAGCTTTTCCTGATAGAATCAATAGTCAAAAATAAATCTTGTGACTGAATGCTATCCAAAAAAAGCGTCTCAATATATTTTTTTGTCTTCTCGTTTACAGACGAATTAACAACAGCATCTTCTATCCTTTTTAAGGTTAGCACCCAGAATGGATACAATTCTCGTTCAACCAAATCATTCAGATCGATCGGTATAAAGAGGTGATTTTTCTTATCCTCAATGTATTGCTCCTTCACTCCATTTCTATGTAGAAAGAAACGTAAAAAATTACTGATACCAACTCTTTTCATTCCTACTAGAACAACACTGTGACGATTTTTTATGTGAAGGCCTAATCCTTGTGCGTCCTTACTTCGAAAGTCTATTGGATACGATGCTTCTTCAATATGATTCTCCATATGTGACTCATTCTAGACCTAAAATAGACATTTGACAAGGATTGTCAGGTGTCAGGAATATGTCGGAATTACCTGTCCTGTTAACGTCAAGCGCTAGCAAAAAATGCCGATTATACTTTCGTTATGGCTTTACAAGAAACAGCGGTCTTAGACAGAGTTGTCTTTTATGACGACCTGCCAAGCCCGTCTGACTCAATACCATTGCTTCTTGCCAGTCCGGATTCTGAGGGAGAAGTCCGGACTGGCATAGAAGTACAAGTTCAAAATGAGGCAGCTCAGATTGACAAAATTCTTACCAAAACGATGCTTTTTTTCGGTGCGGTTGAACTGGCAAAACAATTAGCTCATATCGTAGACGTTCCACAAGGGGAAACATCCCCGAGTCAACTATTCAGTGGACAGGCAGCCATTGTGGGCTAGGAGTATAATATAACTGTTACTTTTCGAAAGAAGGTGAATTTATTTAATGAGCTGGGAAAGAGCAATTGAAGGTACGCTTTATACTGGTCTTTCAGAAAAAATCGTTAACAACGGTGGAACTTGGGTTTTGGAAGAATATTACAGCGGTCACCACCCACATTTAGGAGAACTCACATCAGGGATAACCGGAGATGAAACAATCAGAAAAACTCTCATTCCGGATTCTCTTGTTGACCCAAGGATTACTGTGAATGGGAAAAGAAATGATACTCTTGGATACTTAGTGGATCCGGAATTCCGACATTTGATTGAACCAACAGTGGTCATGCCATTGGAGCGGCTTTTGGAAGGAATAGAGATAGATTTGGCACCTGAGTCAATTAGTCTCTAAACTTGCGGGTGAAAAGCTATGTAGATGGTGTTTTTTTCGCCACGTTTTTTTTGTGTTTTCCACCCGGCGCGTTTCGCCCACTCTATTACAAGTACATTTATTTCAGCTTGTGGCAATTTTTGAAATTTTGTTTTCTCACTGGGCTTCAAATTCATTCCGAATGCAGCTTCGTAAAGCATATCGAAAGAATAATCACACTCAATACCAATTCTAGAATGGTTTTTCATCATCGGATTCGTTACTGCTATTAAGAACCAATTGTTTAATCGTCGGGAAGGATGAACCCATAATCCCCTCTAATTCTCCGGACAATTTAGAGATACTCATTTCCGCCTTGACGATCTGCATTTCACGTTTTTTCCATATCCGCTCCATAGATCTTCTCTCAGAATCCAAGTCGACTTTCATTGTAGAAATGCTTTCTACATATCCCTCAATCCGGTGCCTAAAAGCATCGCTTTGCAAGTATTGATACACCATCTCCAGTGTTTCATCTTTATTCTCAGCTGCAGACTTTGCTGCAGCCGTCTGCATTATGCCACGCCTTACGATAACTGCTAACGACACGGCGTATGGATATGTTGTTACAAGAACGGCATCAACAAAACCAAAGCTTGTTATCTCCTTTGGAATATCTTCAGAAACCAGTATAGATGAGGTTGCCCCCACCTTTCTTGAATCCTCACGAAGTTTTGGCAACCATGACGGTGACCATTTTGCACGCTTTGTTTCCCAAAGAATTGAACCCGCAATCTTACCCATGGAATTTTTAACAACTTGCAATACATCCCCACCGCTAACTCCTTTTGCAACGGGTGTGATTTCATCTGTTGGAAAAGCTTGCCGTAATTGCCCCTCAAGATCAACCTCCAACACCTCTCCTTGTACTTGTTGACTTACACCTGAGGCTTTTCTATTCGCGTCTTCAAGCATTCTTTTGAGATTTTCTATCTGGAGTTCTTTTTCTTTATCTTTCATGCGCTGAGCTTCTTCAAATTCACGCTGAGTCTTTTCCTCGATCTTTTTTCGCTCATCATCAATCTTTCTCGCAAGATCAAGCTCCATCTCTTTTTTTGATTGTTCTAATTTCTGTTTTTCTTCCCGAAGCTTTATCTCTTGTTCTCTAAATTCGTCGTTTTTCTTTTTTTGAGATTCCAACTCTCTCTGGAGCGATTCGAATTCTTTTGACTGTTTATCGTGCAGTTCTTTTTTTGCATTCTCAAAACTCTCAAGCTTCACCTTTTCGATTTCTTTCTCAAGATCCTTCTCGACTTCCTTCTTTACCTTGTCTTCCACCTGGTGGAGTAATGCCTCTGTGATTTCTATCTCTTTGCCACAGTGTTTACAGATGATGGTATTCATGGGGAATCAGTGTACTACTGAAGAAATTTAGTGTCAAGAAATGATTGTTCCTTCAATTATTTTCTCGTTTGTTCTCATTTTGCCTCTGTATTTCTCAAGAATTGCCAAGTTTCTGATATTTGCCTTGTAAAAAACGTCGAAAATTACACCCAGAAAAGGAATAAATCCCACCAAGAAATCGAGTATTATATTTGCAACCATATGAGCTAGATCGACACGGGAAACTCCCATCTCACGCGCTATATTTAGAATATAAAGGCTTAATAAAACACCAATCACATCTCCTAACCATGGAATCAGATTGACTACGGGATCTACACCAAACCTGATACCGAAAAGTTCGAATTGACTATCCAATAGGCGGGCAAAAAATCTGGCTTTTTTGAAACTCAATTCTGTATCCATTTAATTAACCTTCAAATGATACTTTAACGTATAAATCCAATCTTCATCATAATATTCATTATTCAATTTTTGCTCGAGCATCCACTCCAGATAACTACGGTCATACGAAAGCACTTCTTCGACTTTTTTTCCTTTATGCTTTCCGTAGTTGAACATTGTTAGAAGTAATGGCTTACCGGAAATTTCAATCATTTTATCAATAATATCTTGCTCATTATTCAATGTTTCATGCATACGATTGTATAGATAGTGAAACAGTTTCTCCAAAACCAATACGTCGCCGACCGCATCGTGAGCCTTGGCTTCAACATCAAAATCTAAAAAATATCTCAAATATTGCAGTCCATATTCTGGAATTTGATTCTCATGATCCAAATATTTTACGATTTTTAACGTATCGATATATCTTCTTACACTAACTCCTTCCTTATGTAGTATATCTACATCAAATCCCGCGTTATGGGCTACAACGATGTGCTCCTTTAATAATTCATCCAATTCTTTCTGCATTCCAGAACCTATAAATAAATTCTTATCTTCAACCATCTTGTTTGTGATGTGAGAAATGCTCATAGATTTCACAGATATAGGTACAGGAGGCTTGAAATACTCTGATGTCAGTCTGTTTCCGACTTTATAGCAGATCTGAACAAGCCTATCTATCATAGGATCTATACCAGTCGTCTCAGTGTCGAGAAATATCAATTTATCCATACCTGATTATACCAATTTCTACTTCAACAAATCGTGTATCATTAAATTATGAATTTATTTTCGATAATCACCTTTTTTGGAATATCGTCTGTCGTAATTTTATTACCGGACCTTTTCAGAAATCCCGATACTGTTAAAAATATTCTGGGCACCCCATCCGGACTTATTGCCACTATTTGCATCCTTGCTGCCTTCATACTGCGCCTGGCCACAAAAAAGGGTGAATCGAAAGCTTTGATTCGAGTTTTTTTGTTAATCGGGTTTTGTGTGTTTTTTGCATTTAGCACAATTTTTTCATTTTTGAATTATTCAATCCATCCAAATTTCGTTTATTCATTGTTTCTGGTAAATACACATATTTGCCTCTATCTTGCGCTATCCTCCGGCACTGTATGGCTTTTGTTGCAAAACAACAAATTCTTCAAAACCCACTATTCCACTTTAATAGTTACTTTGCCTGTAATTTTTGTAACAAGTGGTCTACTCATGCTTATGTGGCCATTAAATGCTATGTCCAGAATCACAAAAGAGGATGGAATAGTAGAATTTCTACAGGTAATAATACTCCTTACAGGAAGCGCAGGAGCATTTGTAACTTCAAAAAAAATCTTCAGAAAAAATTCTAGAATATCCATTTTCTTTGCTTTACTATCACTGCTGCTTTTTTTAATTGCAGGAGACGAAATATCGTGGGGACAGAGAATTTTTGGCTTCAGCACACCACAAGCAGTTCAATCAGTTAATTCCCAAAAAGAAACAACTATTCACAATCTTTCACTGATTGACGGATTGGTACCAATTGGGTATCTCGCAATAGGAATCTATGGTTCGGTAATTTCTTTCATCATTCGTGGTGGAAAAATGTTTTCCGAAAATGTCCGGTACTATTTTTTTCCGGGCAACAAATATTTCGTTATTTTCATCCTTCCCGCTTTTTACAACGGCTATACCACATTCTTTGACCACTCGATAGGAAACCTCTCAGAACCGGCAGAACTGTTGTTATATGCGGCGATATCTTTATTCGTAATCGAACTTTCGTTAAGGAAAAAAAGGGGCTAATTTAAACCGAGTTTTTTTGAACATCCCCCCCAAGGTCCCCACCCGCGACGGGATTGTAGCAACTTTCCTTTGGATATTTGCTCCTCAGCTGAAGCCTCCGATGGTTTGCCGGATCCCCCCACCGATGCCCATGCTCCAAGAGAGAACTGAAGACCTCCATAATATCCATTTCCGGTTTCTGCTTTCCAATTTTTATGAGACTCACAATCGGCAAGTTTCATCCATATGTCATCGCTCGTAGGGTCAACGATAGGCGTTGGAGTGGGGGTTATTTCATCCACTTCAAAAGTCATATCCACTTTGTTCTGCAAAATCACATCAGTTCCTACAGAATTGTTGACTTCTACTTCTCCGTATCTGGCCGTTGCCGAGTACTCAACGTCTGCAAACAGACTCTGCTGCCTATATTTAACATCTGATTCCGAATGTGCTTTTACTGAGGTGATTGTTATCCCAACGATGATTGAAGCAAGGAGTAATGCTATGAATCCTATCTTTACAGGAAGACTTAAGAAAATTTTTTTTGAATAATACCTGACTCGATCCCCAGGAGGGGAACTTGGGACTTGTTCCACGTTGGTACTAATTATAGTGACAACCCAACGCAAAATGCAACTTTGAAGCTGAAATTAAGTTATTGACAATCATTTTGACCCGTATTTTACTATATATATGTTTCGTTTCTTGCCCAAAATTGTTGCAATATTTCTACTCGTAACAGGAATTATACTTATTCTGAGCCGTTTACCAATCACTGCTGCGTCTGATCATGTAGTTATTTCTGAAATTCAGACTGGCAAGACAAATGCCACGACAGACGAATTCGTCGAACTGTACAATCCAAAAAATACCGATATTAATCTATCCAACTGGAAACTAACCAGAAAAACTTCGAGTGGAACTGAATCAATATTAATATCAACGATCTCAGGCACAATCAAATCACATGGCTTTTTCCTGTTAGCACACCCAACAGGCTACACCGGAACCGCTTCAGCAGATCAAGTATATTCAGAGAACAATTCAATTACGTCTAACAACACAGTACTTCTTTATAGTAACGACGGAACAATTCTTGTTGATAAGGTTGGATTTGGAAGTGCGGTAGATCGGGAAGAAACAACCGAAACCGATCCTTCAGCCGGCACGAGCAGGGAGAGAAGAGCAAATGGCAATTCAACGCCAGCAACAATGTTTATTGGTGGGATTGATGAATTTATGGGCAATGGCGAAGATACGGATAATAATGCTAATGATTTTGTTCTCAGAAACGTTCCTCAACCTCAAAATTCGTTATCGACACCTGAACCGGTACCAACAGTCATGCCTTCTGATACTCCAACCCCCAACCCACCAACTCCAACAGATAGTTTATCACCGACACCCACAGTGACATTAACACCTTCGCAACAGCCGACTTCTATTCCGAGTCCTACTCCTACGGTGACAAACCCGCCAACACCAACTGGTGTTCCTCTTCCAACCAACGCCCTGACAATAACGCCATCAGTTTTCCCATCCGCAACAGTCTCACCAGCTCCGTCTCTTGTTCCAACCACCCGTCCGGTAGCTTTCCCGCGGTTAAAATTTGTATGCACAACCCTCACAAGAACGGTCTCGATTTTTTCTAAACATTTTGATATTCGAATACCCTTTTGCCATCTAGAACAGCACTAATTCTTGTAGTCTCGCTTCAAATACTGTACGCTTTTACTATCTATGGATCATCTCGATGATGAAATTCTAAAAGGCCTTAAGAAAGAATCGCTTAGATATATTTCAGATAGCATTCCCGGGCTGTTTAGACAGAAAAACAGAGGGGTTTTTGCATATTATGACGAAGAGGGAAAGAAGATAACCGGCGAACGAACACTTGAGAGAATAAAGAACCTTGCAATTCCCCCCGCGTGGAAAGACGTTTGGATAGCACCAATTCAAAATGGACACCTGCAGGCAACAGGACTCGACGAAAAAGGCCGCAAACAATATATCTATCACGAAGACTGGAAAAAGATAACACAAGAAAATAAATTTTCTAAAATGATTGATTTTGGAATTAATCTTCCCAAAATAAGGCAAAAAGTTTCTTACGACCTGTCAAGAGAAATAATGGATAAAAGAAAAATTATAGCAACCGCAATATGGCTTCTTGAACATACATTTATCAGAATCGGAAACGACGAATACCAAAGAGAAAATGATTCTTATGGACTTACAACTCTTCGTAATAAACATGCAAAAGTTACAGGGAATGAAATAATTCTGCGATTCAAAGGTAAAAGCGGTGTAGAAAATATAATCGAGGTCACTAATCCAAAAATAGCAAAAACAATAAAAAAATGTATTGAGCTACCTGGATACGAACTCTTCCAGTACATTGACTCCGAGGGGAATCGGCACGTCATTGATTCCCAGGATGTAAATGATTTTTTGAAAGAAATAACAAGCGATGATTTTTCAGCAAAAGACTTCAGGACATGGGGCGCAACCAATTTATCGTCAGAAATATTTTATAAAATAGGAGAGGCTACGAACACTCATGAAATACAAAAAAATGTGAGAGAAACGGTCAAACAGGTAGCAAATCATCTTAACAATACCGTTGCCGTTTGTCGCAACTATTACATACATCCCACGGTCATCAGCACCTATTCAAAGAAATTATTGATAAAGCATTTTGATAATCACAAAAAAGAAGAACCCGCCATCAAAGGGTTATCATGGAGTGAAAACGCTCTCGTACAATTACTCAAAAAGTATTCTTAATTAGGGAAGAATAGATTTCTCCCCTAATTAGGGTGTTAAAAACTAGGTGCTTTTACATCATCCGCACCATTTGTCATCATATTCCCGTCCATATCCATCGCATCTCCATTTTGCATTTTCATTTCTTGCCCATCTGACTTTACAACTTTACCGTCTTGCATGACCTTCGTACCATTAGACATCATTGCATCGGCATCCATTTCTCTTACGATTCCATTTTCAACAATCAACATCTTTCCATCCTTCATAACTACTTTGTTGGCATTAGCTATGACTTTTTGCATGGACATATCTTTATCTGCTACCATTTTTGTAAGCTCGAGAATTTGAGGTTTGTATTTCGCTCGCGCGACCAAGTATCCTCCAATAAACGCAACGAGAAGTGCTGCTACTACCATTATCTTCATTGAACTATCACTTCTTGCTGCTGAATTTTTTTTGCTTGCCATCAATATCACCCCCTTCTGTGAAAAGACTCACGCTTATAGTATCGGGCATTTTGGGAAATAATGTCAAGAATTAGGAAAAATATTCCCTGACTATTTTTACCGATTTTGCGATATCCTTATAATATTTTTCCCTTGCATTTAGTATTCGAGGGCACAACTCTAAATTAATTAATCCGTCATATTTACTATCCTTAAGGTATGACAAAAAACTTTCATAATTTAGTTGCCCGTCGCCAAGTCCCATATGCTCTTTTTTTTGAGTAAAATCCGACAAGTGAATATTTCGAAGATATGGCCATAATTCCTGAAATCCTTGTGCTTTTTGAGGCTCAGAAGCCATCAAATGCGATATATCAAGAGTAAATCCAAAGTTATATTTTTTGCAAATTGAATCAAAATATCCAAGATCGGTTGCACTATCATGATGTTTTTTGCTTACATAATGCAAGAGAGGCATCAACTGATAAATATTTGTCATATTTTCAATCAATATCTCAAGCTCATACTTTTTCCCCATCTCGAATAACCATTTATAATATGTTTTTGACTTTGGTGAATTGATGTGTTGATTAACTAGGGGATGAGCTACATATACGGCATCAAATTTTTTTGCAAAATAAAATGCTTTTTCATCCTGCCAAAATCCTGCCACGGACCACGCAGGTTGATGAATAGAAAGTATGGGGACATCATACCTTTTGGAAAGCCGGGCTAGCTTACGGAGTTGAAAACGGGTCTTCCAACCTACGACCACTTCGACACCATCAACCTTCAAATTGTTTGCAAGCAAGAAATACTCTTCCAACGCTATGCCCAAAGGGATATCGGCAATAGAAAACGTCAGTCTTGGTCCCTTTTTCTTAAATAATTCCATATCGGTAAGTATTATGTAGTATGTATTATGCAGTTTACAAAATCAATGCGCGGCATTACTATTTGCAATATATACGATATACTACTCGTATGTTCGAAAAGGCAGTACATCATTTTAAAAAAACAGATCCGCTTCTATATGAACTTGCCAAAAGTATCGATCCATTTGTGCTTGAAAAAAGTCAAAACCATTTTATTAGACTCGTGCGGGCTATTGTTGGCCAACAACTTTCAGTAAAAGCAGCAACAACAATTTTTGGAAGATTTGAAAAGCTCTTCAAAAAAGAAATAAACGCAAAAGATATACTCTCTCTTAAGGATGACAAAATTAGGGCATGTGGAATATCATATCCCAAAATAAAATACATCAAAGACCTTGCTCAAAAAGTTCATGACAAAGAATTATTGCTTGACGCTTTTGAGGAGGCAGATGAAGAAACAATTATCACGAACCTTACAAAGGTAAAAGGCATAGGGACATGGTCTGCTGAAATGTTTTTGATGTTCGCTCTTGCCAGACCAGATGTTTTCTCGGCCAAAGATCAAGGATTAAAAAATGCAATGATAAGGCTCTACGGCCTCAAAAATCCTTCAGAAAATGAATTAACAAAGATTTCTGAAAAATGGAGTCCGTACAAAACGTACGCCTGTAGAATTTTATGGGAAAGTCTTGATAACGAACCGAAATAATATGGTTAGACTACTCACAAGACTTGAGGGGTTGGCAATTTTAACAGCTTCGCTATATTTTTATACGATTGTAAATGGAAACTGGATATTGTTTATCATCCTTTTATTGGCACCGGATCTTTCGATGATTGGATATCTAAAGAATAAACAAATAGGAGCACTAAGTTACAATATTATTCACAATTTTTTTTCTGCTTTTGTGGTAATTACTATTGGATTTTTTGCAAACCAAACGCTTATTCAACAATTTGGAATAATCCTACTTGCACACGTAGGTATGGATAGAGTATTTGGTTTTGGATTAAAATACAAAGAAGATTTTAAATCTACGCATATTCAAAAACTCTGATTTACTACTTTTTGAGATAGGGAAGATATTGCTGTGATGCTATTGATAGCTCACCTCTCATTTTTTCTAGTTCTTCTAAAGTAAACCAGCCGATTCTTTCGCACTTCTCAGGCTCCATAATGGTAGGCACACCACTCACGATACGCGCCATAAAACCGCTTGTTACCCAATGCTGACCTTCATCAGGGATAATGTGATCGATTGCCGGCAGCCGCTCCCCAAGTTCAATTTCTACACCTAATTCCTCTTGCATCTCACGTATAATTGTTTGGGCCATGGTATCCCCGAACTCAACTGATCCTCCTGGAAATTCCCATCTCCCGCGCTCATTTTTTGCTTTTGGGCCTCTTTTCGCCATAAGCATTTTTCCTTCACTATTCACGATGACTGCCCCAATTCCGACGCCAATATAGTCAACACCCTTTATCATCTTACTTTTTTATACATATATACGTGATCGACATAACGGCCATTGTGATGTGAACCACCAGGAAGCCGTCCATACTCGACAAACCCAAATTTCGGATACAAATCCAATGCCAACTCATTATCCCCAAAAACGCCCAGAGTTATTAATTTTAATTGCTCTAAATTACTTTCCGCTTCATGCAAGATCAACTCCATAAATTTCTTACCTATACCTTCTCCGCGGATTTCTTTAGCAATAGATATGCCAAGCACTCCTTCGTGTGATTCTGTTTTATCCTTCATATCAACGGCAGTAATTCCTAAAATTCTACCATTACCTATAATGAACAATTCTACAGTTTTGTTATCTTTTATATTATTAATTTGCTTGTTGAGATAGTCAGTCTCGCTTTCTAAAGTAACCTTTTCTCCCTGAAATCGAATGAATGTTCGCTCTTCAGATAAGGCATTTATATAATCACACATCGCTTGCGCATCACTGCTCTCAGGATAGCGGATTATAATATCCATGCCCTCTCTTGTCACTCCCCGATGAACTATTTTTCCTTCCATGAAATACTAGACAATCTCAATCTCTACCTCCGGAGTAATGCCGAAAGATTCCTGCATCTCTTCCTCAACTTGAGTAATAATTTTTTTTACGTCCTCCGACTTTGCTCCACCAAGATTCACTATAAAATTTTGATGTTTTTCAGAAATTTGCGCATTGCCTTCGCGAAGACCTTTAAGCCCAAGCCTATCAATTACATAACCCATACTTACCTTCCCATGCCATTTACCATCAACCATTTCTTTAATATCACCCCATGACTCAAGAACTCTATCAACCTCTTCTTTTTTTGAAATATTCTTAAATACACTTCCGCAATTCGGGTAATCAAGGGGGTGTTTGTCCTGACGATAAGTGATATTTGCATAATACGTCTCGCGGGCAGCAAGTAATTCTTCAGGCGTAACTTTCTTCAGCTCAAACTGGGCACTTATAACGATGAGTTTCTCTCCTTTTACTTTGCTTGCGCGATAAGAAAAATCCATCTCATCTTTTGTAAGCGTCAACTCTTCATAATCTCCATCACCAAACCATCGAATACAGTGCGCTTTGACAAATACATCTTTTATCTCCCCGCCAAAGGCACCGACATTTCCTCTCACAGCAGCGCCAACCGTCCCCGGAAGCCCACCCGCCCATTCAAGCCCGACGAGACCTTCCTCAAAGCCGTAATTGATAACACTGTCCAAAAATTCACCTGCAAAACTCTCGACAATTGTTTCCTCCAAAAGGCGGACCCCCATCCCGTCGTCCTGCGATTGAAATCTGATTATTGCTCCGTCGAATCCTTCATCGGGAAAAAGCATATTACTCCCAAGTCCCAAAACAAAAATGTTTGAAATGTTGTTCCTCTTGAGGTACTCAAAAGCTGAATAGACATCTTCCTTTGAGCTAACATCCAATACAATACGGGCTACTCCACCGATTTGATACCAAAGAATTGTAGAAAGAAGAACGTTGTTATAAATTTGCATCTGCGACGTCGTCCTCAGAAAGTCTCAGGAGTCCTTCATCGAGGCGTTTTTGATCTAAGAAATGAGCGATAAATCCGACAGAACGGGAAAGAACAAATAGTGCATTAAAAAATTCCTGATCTACCAACTCCTGCAATTTCTCATCACTATACCCCTCTTTTTCCGAAAGATAATCAAGCAACAGGGCAGCGATCGCCCCATCTACATTAAGTATCAAGTTCCCCTTCTTTTCTGTTGTGATGTTTTCAACTGCTACTGCAAAATTTATAAATCTTTTCTTTTCCAATTTTTCTGAAAAAGTTTTTAACTCCCCTACTCTGGGATCAGGCATATCGATTCTGTATTTTTTATGTCCTATCCCCTGAATGTAAATTTTCTTTGCTGCAAAATCCTCAACAAAATCGTGTGGTAAAGTACCGCTACTTACCCCACTCAACCAATTTCTTGCAGCTTCATTTAAAGCTCCGCCAAATCGAGGTCCGATGGTCAAAAGGCCGGTCGCAAGGGAGCTAACAAGATCTTTTCCCGCCCTAGCACTGACAATTGTGTTCAAGGCACCGCTTACATAAGGGCCGTGGTCAACGCTAACTTTTAATATAAAATCCACCAGTTCTTCCGTGTCTTGAGATTGTATTTTCTTTCCTAAAAATAGAGATGCAGCAATTTTTGCAAAAGAATTATCATTTGCAAATGGCAATAGATCTTCACCTAATATTTTTATCTCTCCATCAACATCTTTTGAGATACTTGAAGATATAAGTGCATGATGCCTGTCATCCATATTGTCAATTGTACCACTTACGCCTTCTACTCCAAAATCGGCCAGATTTTTTATCATTCCGACAAATTCGGAAAAGCTCTCAGGGACCTTGGCGCCCGCCTTTTTTAATGCATCGCGTTTTGCACGGGCTGATTCTTCATTTTTTTCAGCCATGGCTTTTGCATGACCGAATTGAGGAGGCGTTTCAAAAAGATCGGATATTGTTCCTGCAACATAACAAATAACAGGCTTTGTAATATGACCGACCTCCAATAGTTTTGCCAGCTTGTACTCATCTTCTCCTCCCAATTCACCATAATACACAATAGCTTTTGTAGTATCGTCTTTTTGCGCAGCTATTAGGGCATCAACCGGTTCCAAAAGAGGAAATCTATCCCCTCCAAATGAAAGAGAGAAAGACACTTTATTATGCGTACTATTTACAACATTAATAATTTCATTTACCATTCCACCCGATGCAGAAAGCACACAAACTCCACCCTTATAAAGAAGTCCCGAACTTATTATTTGTTTTGCAGATATTCCTCCTATTGCTCCCAATTTTACGATACCTGATATAACCAAACCCACACTCGCAGCTCCGATAAGCGCAACATTTTTGTCTTTTGAAAATTCAAAAAGATCAATTGCATGCTTTTCCGGAACTCCTTCGGCAAACAAAACACCGACACTCATATTTGGGAATGTATCTATCGCTTCAATACTCGTTGTGAGAGCTCTTCTTCCCGAACTTACATTTACAAACATATTAACTTTTCCGGATAACTCTTTTCCTACATCATCAAATGATGAAAATACAGGAATGAGCACCTCTTTTTTCCCGTAGAAAAATCTCTGGTAACGCTTGCCGCCCGCAATAATTCCACATAAACTTGGAGACGTTCTTCCTATTAGAAAATCGTAATCAAGAATACTTTGGATTATTCCCGGATGCGATCCGATTGTCACTATCTTTGGTTCAATTTCTCTTAACTTTTGGATATCCATATTAAGAAACGTGCTCAAGGGCAGGTGCCACAATATCAGTCAGAACTAACTCCGGTCCATGAATCTCACCAAGTAAACTATTTTTTTCTAGAAATTCCTTCATAATGGATAACCCCTCATCCTGATGTGGACCTCCCCGTCTTACAAAAACTTTTACATTGTTCGATTGCAAATCAGCTGATACTTCATTCATAGCTCTAATTATTCCTTTAAAGGTAATTCGTACGTCCGTAAAATTTGCTACACCACCTGATATAATAATCGATTTTTTTGGAGCCTTTGAATTTAGTAATGCTACCAGAACATTTTTCACGTAAAGATAGGTCTCTTCCTCTGTTGGACTGCCACTATATTCTCCATAGTTTGCCAAATCCTGCCCTCTCCCTTTTTGATAAATTTCATCAGCGGTAACAAGTGACGCTCCACCACCGGAGAGCAACACAAATATTGAGCCGTCAGGATTGAGAACCTGAAAGCTAAGGGCAGCCGGCGTTGTTTCTTTTAGCTCCTCTATTGCTTTTTCCTCCTGGGTCTTTGTCGCCCGCCCGGCATCTCTAAAATCATTTTTACTCCATGCTCCCCCTACAAAAAAAGCCGCTTCGCTATCAACTTCAACAGCAGTGTCAAGTAAATAAAATTTTCCGTCCATAACAACCAATGGATTTATCTCAAGGAATGAAAAATAATAATTATCAAAAGCAGTAATTATGCTTTCAAGTGTTTCGACAGGCAATTGTAGTACTTTTGAAATATCTTCGTACTGTGAATAATCCGTCAAAATTGCACTTGTTATCGAATCACTGTTAGATTCGATTTCAACTCCCCCTAGTGTTGAGTAATAAATCTTTTTTCCTTCCCTTACACGTTCGATTGCGATATAGAATTCACCGAATCCTTCATACTTGACAAACTCTTCCAATATAAATTGAGAAAACCCTTTCTCTTTTAATTTCTCCAGTTCTTCCTTCACATTTTCTTTTGTAACATTGAGTGAGACCAGCCCTTTTTTCTTTCGCTGTTTTATTGCCTGATCAACTTTTAGAACATACCTTTTTCCATCCATCATTTTGGAAAGCAAATCATCATATTGTTCATGAGCCACATCGAAAGAGATACCCCCGTAAGGCATTTCCAAAAATTGAAATAAAACTCTCTTTGCCGCAAATTCTGAGATCTTTTTTCGTGCCATAAGGTTAATTATACTAGAACAAAAGAAGTAATTCTTATTACTTAGCTCCTACTTCCTAATCACCGTTCAGAAGTTGATCAATAAGGTAAGCTACGCCGTCTTCTTCATGAGAAGGAACAATAACATCGGCGATTTCCTTCAATTCTTGATGTGCATTACCCATAGCAACCTTTAAATGTGCTGCTTCAAGCAAGGGGAAATCATTATAGCTGTCCCCTACGCCCACGATTTCTTTTCTTTCAATATTTAATAACTCCATTACCTTTACAATTCCATGCAATTTTGTTGCCTTTGTTGAGGTAATATCCCATCCTTTACCAAATTTATTGTTATGCGTTGCGATAGCATGCACTCTTGGCAGTTTGAGCATCAATTTATCCACAAATACTTCTGCTTGCGGGTTATTCACCTGTATAGGTTTGATGTGCATTTTAGGAACGCTCCTCAAATGAAAATCAGACAATCGCTTGAATTGTATTTTTGGAAAATCAATCGCAAGCTTAAAATTGGAATACATTATGTCATCGATCTCAATGTTATAAAAAAATAAACCACTTTCTTGTAATTCGTGAATGATTTTTTCTACATCCGCAATATCAATAAACTCAGAATGCAAAACTTTATCGGTTATCGGATCTACAACTTCCGCCCCACCTCTCACCACAACAGGATCACTTATCCCCATTTTTTTACATTCACTATCAATCATCAAGTACTGCCTCCCGGTAGCAATTGAAAAATGTTTACCTTTTGAAATCCATTTTCTCACTGCATTACTCACATCATTCGTAACTATGTGCTCACCCCCCGCAAGGGTTCCATCAAAATCACTCACAATAAGCTTGAATTTCGAAACATCTGTGGGAAACCTGTTTTGCATTACTGTATTATATAACTCCTCCTGCCAAAACTTAAATTTATCTTTAAATTCGGTTTAGGACCGATTATTTGAGTTTATAAAGGGTATAATCGTAAGTATGTTCAAAACCGTACATCATATAGCAATTATCTGTTCTGACTATGAAGCCTCGAAGGATTTTTATGTCAACAAGCTTGGATTTAAAATTCTTCGTGAAACATACAGAGAAGAAAGACAATCATACAAATTAGATTTAAAACAGGGAGAAATTCAGATCGAGCTGTTCACTTTTCCCGATACGCCGAAACGTATCACAAATCCTGAAGCGCATGGCCTTAGACACATAGCGCTTGGTGTGGATAGCATTAAGTCGACTATACACGAGCTTGAAGAAAAAGGAATTAAGGTAGAGCACGTGAGAGTCGATGAACGGACAGGAAAAAGATACACATTCTTTTTCGATCCGGACCGGCAACCGATCGAAATCTACGGGCTCTGATTTAGGAGATTTTTTCCATCTCTTCTATAAGTTTCTTTTTTGTTTCCCTGTCTGATCCGGAATGTCCTGATTTTACATAAATCATTTTCGCCTGAGGCAATTTCTGTTTAAGTCTGTGTGCATAAAGCGGTGGGCAGATAACATCATATCTCCCCTGGACTATCACAGTTGGAATGTTCTTAATTTTATCAGCATTTTTTAGTATAAAGTTATCTTCCAAGAAGCAATTATTTACAAAATAATGCGCCTCAAGAATGGATACCGCTTTATAAGTATCGTCTTTTTTAATCTCCTTTTCAGTCGCTTCAATATTATGGTTGATTGATATCACGCAGCTTTCATAGAGACACCATTCATAAAGATACTTCTCTTTCTCAGGACTATTGAGCATATTATCCAAATAATATTCAACTGTTTCTGTTCGTTTACCTTCCGGTACAAGGCTTATGAATCGCTCCCAAACTTCCGGGAAAAAGAATTTGACTGCATCGCCGGGGTAATAATAAGAAATAAGTTCGTCTTTTGATGCAAGGAAAATTCCTCTTAACATGAGACCGGTAACAAGCTTAGGGTATTCAATCGCAAAAAGAAGGGCCATTGTTGATCCCCATGAGCCACCGAAAACAAATACTTTTTTAAAGCCGACTAAATCCAGTAATTTTTTACTATCTGAAATGAGATCCTGAGTTGTATTGTTTGTGATGGAAGCAAATGGCTTACTTTTTCCTGATCCTCTTTGGTCGAAGAACAAAACATTATGCTTTTTTGGGTCAAAAAATGCTTTGTGTTTTACTGAAAATCCTCCACCGGGTCCACCATGAAAGAAGAGAACTGGCACTCCTTTTGGATTGCCGTACAATTCGTAATAAATTTCGTGGCCACCTGAAACTTTTAGATATCCGGATTTGTAAGAAGCAGGAAATTTTGATTTCCTTTTCATGAAAATTATTCCTCTTTAGGAACGAAATTGGATTTTGATTTGATTTGCTCTTGGATCTGGACAGGCACTTCCTCATAATGTGAAGGCTCCATGTAGGCATTTGCACGTCCTTGCGTAAGAGATCTTAAGGTTGTTATGTATCCTGAAAGCTCCGCAAGTGGAACTTGGGCAAGAATAATTCTTGAATTACCCCTTTCCTCAGATCCTGAAATTTGAGCTCTTTTAGCTGAAAGGTCTCCGATAACATCTCCCATAAATTCATCAGGAGTTGTAACTTCAACCTTCATGATAGGCTCTAGAAGAGTAACATCCGCTTGACGTGCTCCCTTTTGAAAAGCCTGAGAACCTGCGATTTTAAATGCGATTTCTGAAGAATCAACATCATGATATGTTCCGTCATATAGCGTTACTTTCACATCAACCATTGGATACCCAAACATAACCCCACGTTCCATTGCTTCCTTGATACCTTTTTCAACCGGTGGAATAAATTCTGCCGGAATTGCTCCTCCCTTTATCGCATTTACAAATTCGAACCCTTCACCTCTTGGCTTTGCTTCTACGGTAATCAGAACATGTCCATATTGACCGCGTCCTCCTGTTTGCTTGATGTATTTGTACTCTGCATTTGCTTGTCCTTTTATGGTCTCCTTATATGCAACTTGCGGTGCACCAACATTTGCCTCAACACCCATTTCTCTTTTCATACGCTCAACCATAATCTCGAGCTGTAACTCTCCAACTCCAGACATAATTGTCTGGCCGGTTTCGTGATCCATCTTAACGGTAAATGTTGGATCCTCTTCCATTAGCCTTTTCATGGCAACTCCCAATTTCTCTTGATCTGATTTTGTCTTAGGCTCAATTGCAAGTGAGATAACCGGATCTCTGAATGTAATCTTCTGAAGAACAATTGGTTTTGCCTCTTCACATAGAGTATCCCCTGTCACAGTGTCTTTAAATCCAACGATTGCAACGATTTCTCCGGCATATGCCTCTTTGATTTCTTCCCTCTGATTTGCGTGCATGAGAAGAAGCCGTCCCACTCTTTCTTTTACATCTTTTGTCGAATTGTATGCATAACTTCCGGAGACTATTTTTCCTGAATAAAGACGTACATAGGTAATCTTTCCTACATGCGGATCAACTTGCACCTTAAAAGCAAATCCTGTGAATGCTTCTTCAGGGGTAAGATTTCTTGTCTCCTCCAATTCTGTTTTTGGATTGATTCCGGTTACTGTTTGCAGATCGACCGGTGATGGAAGAAAATCAACAACTGCGTCCAATAGTGGTTGGACTCCTTTATTTCTTAATGATGTTCCGGCAAAAACAGGAACTACTTTATAGGCAATTGTTGCCGCTCTTAGCGCTGCTTTTAACTCATTGTAAGAAATTTCTTCACCATTAAGGTATTTTTCTAGAAGAGCGTCGTCGGTCTCGGCGATTTTCTCAATCATTTGCTCGCGGTATTTTTTAACCATCTCTTCCATGCCGCTTGGAATTTCATCTTTTACTTCAAATGCTGCTCCCAATTCCTCTCCTGACCATATATAGGATTTTTCATCAAGAACATGATAGATACCTTTAAATTCATTTTCTGCTCCGATCGGAAGCCCGATGGTTATTGGATTTGCTCCGAGTCTGTCAATAACTGACTGAATAGTTTTTTCATAATCAGCGCCGAGTTTGTCCATTTTGTTAATAAAACAAATTCTCGGAACATTGTATTTGTCTGCCTGCCTCCAAACAGTTTCTGATTGGCTCTGTACACCCTCCTCAGCGTCAAGAACGGTAATTGCACCATCCAGAACACGAAGAGATCTTTCAACCTCTGCCGTAAAATCAACGTGGCCGGGGGTGTCAATGAGATTAAATCGATAATCTTTCCAGAATGTTGTGGTTGCAGCAGATACGATGGTTATTCCTCTCTCCCGTTCCTGATCCATCCAGTCCATTGTGGCTGCTCCTTCATGAACTTCTCCGATTTTGTAAGTGCGTCCCGTATAGTAAAGAATACGCTCGGAAGTAGTGGTTTTTCCAGCATCGATATGCGCAATGATTCCGAAATTGCGTATTTTGTCTAATGCGACATTTCTGTCTTTTGTAACTGTTGTTTGTGGTGCTGCGCCAGCCATATTTTACCTCAAAAAAACGACCCGATTGAGTCGTATTGAGAGTATACCAAAATGAGCGTAAAAAATAAAGGGTATATAATATCAAGCAATGTT